>NZ_JBZAYE010000005.1:0-45464 GCF_058244205.1 Variovorax sp. 20P10.2.4 | reverse complement strand
CGCGGTAGTGCATGCCGTCGAGCAAATGCGTCGACGCATTGCCCGAGCCGCCCCAGTAGTTGCGCATGCGGCCGTGCGCGAAGTGCTGCTCGACCTCGCGCGGATGCACGCGCCCGCGCTCGCGCACGAAGGCCAGCACCTCGGCGGCCTTGCGCCGCGTCTCCGCGTCCCAGGGCTTGGCGGCCTCGCGCGGATGCATCAGCGCCAGGTGCTCGCGCGGCAGGAAGCCGTAGTTGACCAGGCAGTCCTCCTCGATCGCGAGCCGCGTGTAGCGCCGCTCGAGATCGCCCGCGCGGTAGTCGTTGACGCGGTGGCGCAGCGTCAGGTCCTGCGCGCGCGCCGGGGCGCGGATCGGATCGGCTTGCACGAAGCCGAGCTTCTTGATCGCGCCGGGGAGCGTGGTGGGCTTGAACAGGGTGCGCGCCACGGCGTAGCGGCGCAGGTCGTCGAGGCTGGGAGCGGGCATGGGCGCATTGCAGCACAGGCCGCCATGGCCTGTTCGCCGCGGGGCCGGGCCTCAGACCGCGCTGCGATGCCGCTCGATGCAGGCGTCGAGCGTCTCGGCCCCCGGCCGTTGCCACCAGTCGAGGTTCGAGAAGATCTCGACCTCGCTGAAGCCCGCGAAGCCGGCGTCCTCCACCCAGCCGCGGATCTTCTTGAGCTCGACCACGCCGTCGCCCATCATCCCGCGGTCGGACAGCAGGTCACGCGTGGGCGTGAGCCAGTCGCAGACGTGGTAGGCCAAGAGGCGCTCGCGGCCCGCGCGTGCGATCTGCTGCTGCAGCTTCGGGTCCCACCACACGTGGTAGATGTCGAGCGCCACGCCGAGCATGCCGCTCCTGCCCGCATCGAGTTCGTCGCAGAGGTCGAGCGCGTGCTCCAGCGTGTTGATGCAGGCGCGGTCGGCCGCCTGCATGGGGTGCAGGGGCTCGATGGCCAGCGGCATGCCGACCTCGCGCGCGTACTCGAGCGAAGCCGCGATACCGTCGCGCACTTCGGAGCGCGCCCGCGCGATGTCCTTGTAGGCGGCCTTGCCGTCGAGCGCGCCGGGCAGCGCGCCGACCACCAGCACGAGGCAGGGCGCATCGAGCGTCTTGGCCTCGTCGATGGCGCGGCGGTTGTCGTCGAGCGCGGCCTTCAGGCCCGCGGCATCGGGCGCCGGGAAGAAGCCGCCGCGGCAGTAGCCCGAGAGGCCGATGCCGTGCGCCTTCAGCTGCCGCGCGATCCTGTCGATGCCGACGGCCGCGACCTGGTCGCGCCAGGGGCTGATGGCGCGGATGCCGCGCTCGGCGCACTGGTCGACGATGCGGTCGAGCGGCACCTCGGCGCCCGACTGCTTGCGCACCGTGGCGGTGTTGATCGAGAGCCAGTCGTGGTTCTGCGAGAAGTCGCGCATGGACGGGATCACTCCACGCCGTGCAGCGACAGCAGCGTCTTCATGCGCCGCACCGCGAGCTCGGGCTGCTCGAACAGGTTGGCCGCGTCGGCCAGCCGGAACAGCTCGGCGAAGTGCTGCAGCGAGCGCGTGCTCTGCTGGCCGCCGACCATGGTGAAGTGCTTCTGGTGGCCGTTGAGCCAGGCCATGAAGACCACGCCGGTCTTGTAGAAGCGCGTGGGCGCGGCAAAGATGTGGCGCGACAGCGGCACGGTGGGGCCGAGGATCTCGTGGAAGCGCTCGACGCGGCCCGCGGCCAGCTCGCCGAGGGCGGCGCTGGCGGCCGGCGCGATGGCGTCGAAGATGCCCAGCAGCGCATCGCTCTTGCCGTGCGTGGGGTGGCTGCCGTGGCCGTCGCCCGCGATCAGCTCGGCGTAGTTGAAGTCGTCGCCGGTGTACATGCGAACGCCCTGGCCGTCGGGGCCGCCGGTGGTCGGCAGGCGCCGGCGCATGGCGATCTCCTTGTCCTTGTCGAGCAGCGAGATCTTGATGCCGTCGACCTTGTCGGGATGGGCCGCGATCACGCCGAGCGCGGTTTCCATCGCGGCATCGACGTCGGTCGTGCCCCAGTAGCCGGCCAGCGCGGGGTCGAACATCTCGCCGAGCCAGTGCAGCACCACGGGCTGCTTCGCCTGGCTCAGGATGCGGTCGTACACGCGCTCGTAGTCGGCCGGGCTCTTCGCCACGCGCACCAGCGCGCGGCTGCACATCACGATCAGCTTGCCGCCGAGCTTCTCGATGGCGGCCATCTGCTCCTCGTAGCCGTGGATCACGTCGTCGACGCTCTTCACCGCATCGAGGTCGAGGTGGTCGGTGCCGCAGCCCGAGGCCACGAGCGCGCCGGGGATGTCGCTGGCGGCGTCGATCGAGCGGCGGATCAGCTCGAGCGAGGTCGGCCAGTCCAGGCCCATGCCGCGCTGCGCGGTGTCCATGGCCTCCGCCACGCCCAGGCCGAGCGCGTAGAGGTGGCGCCGGTAGGCGAGGGTGGCGTCCCAGTCGACCGCGCATTGCAGCCAGGGATCGATGGCCGCGAGCGGGTCGGCCACGACGTGCGCGGCCGAGTAGGCGATGCGGTCGAAGCGCACGCCCGCGGGCGGCTTCGGCGGCGTGCTGCCGCGCAGCGCGTAGTCGGCGAGCGCGCCGCCGGCGGTGGGGAGCTTGAGCGAGAGGGCCATGCGGTCGGGTCTCCGGGTCTCAGACCTTCAGCGCGGGCACGTCGACCCAGCGGCGGTCCTGCCACGATTCGAGCGCGGCCTCGACCAGCTGCACGCCCTTGGCGCCCTCGGGCAGGGTCCACTTGTAGGGCGCGTCCTCCACCACGTGGCGGATGAAGTGTTCCCACTGGATCTTGAAGCCGTTGTCGTAGACCTGCGAGTCCGGGATCTCCTGCCACTGGTCGAGGAAGTTCATGGTCTGCTTCTCGTCGGGGTTCCACACCGGGCGCGGCGTGGCCACGCGTGACTGGGCGCGGCAGCTCGACAGGCCGGCCACGGCCGAGCCGTCGGTGCCGTCGACGTGGAAGGTCACGAGGTCGTCGCGGCGCACGCGCGTGACCCAGCTCATGTTGATCTGCGCGATCACCGGCTCGCCGTTGTGGCCGGTGAGCTCGCAGGTGGCGTAGGCGGCGTCGTCGGCGGTGGCCTCGTAGGGCTGGCCGGCCTCGTCCCAGCGCTTCGGGATATGGGTGGTGCCCAGGCAGCTCACCGACTTGACCTCGCCGAACAGGTTGTCGAGCACGTAGCGCCAGTGGCACATCATGTCGAGGATCATCCCGCCGCCGTCTTCCTTGCGGTAGTTCCAGCTCGGGCGCTGGATCGGCTGCAGGTCGCCCTCGAACACCCAGTAGCCGAACTCCAGGCGCACGCTGAGCATGCGGCCGAAGAAGCCGGCGCGGCGCAGCATGTCGAGCTTGCGCAGGCCGGGCAGGAACAGCTTGTCCTGCACCGCGCCGTGCTTGAGGCCGTGCTTCTCCTTGGCTTCCTCGGCCAGGCGCGCGATCTCCACCGCCTCGTTGAGGTTGGTGGCGATCGGCTTCTCGCAGTAGACGTGCTTGCCGGCGCGGATCGCCTTGGCCAGCAGGGTGGGGCGCATCTGCGTGGTGCCGGCGTCGAAGAAGACGGTGTCGTCCTTGTTCTCGAGCGCCTTGTCGAGGTCGGTGCCCCAGCGCTGGATGCCGTGGGCTTTGGCCAGCGCCTCGATCTTCTCGGCGTTGCGGCCGATCAGGATCGGGTCGGGCATCACCTTGTCGCCATTCGACAGCGTCACGCCGCCCTGCGCGCGAATGGCGCAGATCGAGCGGATCAGGTGCTGGTTCATGCCCATGCGGCCTGTGACGCCGTGCATGATGATTCCTAGACGTTGGGTGGGCATGTTCTTTCCTTGAGTGAGAGAGAGGGACAGAGAAGCGCTGCTTCAGTAGACGGAACGCATGGCGTCCCACGAGATGCCCGCGCCGGGCTGGCCGGTGGCGAAGCCGGGCGCGGAGGCGA
The DNA here is from genome assembly GCF_058244205.1 of Variovorax sp. 20P10.2.4. Lineage (NCBI taxonomy): Bacteria > Pseudomonadati > Pseudomonadota > Betaproteobacteria > Burkholderiales > Comamonadaceae > Variovorax > Variovorax sp. 20P10.2.4. Next base: position 41,540 of record NZ_JBZAYE010000005.1, on the reverse strand, counting down.
GCGAGGACAGGGCGAGCTGTCCGCCGCGGATCGCGAGGCGCACCGCGCCATCGCTGGATTCGTAGAGGTCGGGGTGGGCGCGCAGCAGCGCCTGCTGCTCGGCCTCGGGCACGGCCGCGAGGCCGTTGACGTAATGGTGGCCGTTGCGCTCGACGTGCGAGAGGCCGAGCCAGCTCACGAGCGCCAGGTCCTGCTGCACGCCGAGGCCGGCCTGCATGGTCAGGTCCTCGCCCGAGAGGAAGTAGCGCGTGCCGTCGTCGGCCGCGTTCCAGCGCGCGCAGCGCGCCGCGTTGACGGCCGACTTGTAGAAGCCCTTGCAGCTCTTGCTCGACACGCCGGTGTAGCCGAGTTCGCGCGCCCGCACGAAGGCATCGAGCGTGGCGTCGGATTCGTCGATGAGCAGCGGGATGCGCCGGCCGAGCGAGCGCACGTCGCGCTCGAGCGCGGCGTCGCGCCGGATCGGCTGCTCGACGAACACCGTCTTCTTCGCGAGCGCCCACAGCGCGGGCGTGGACAGCAGGCGGTCGAGGAAGGCGCCGAAGGCATCGGCGTCGGCGTACTGCTCGTTGCCGTCGAGCGTGACCAACTGCGCATGGCTGTCGATGGCGCGCGCGATGCGCTCGAGCCGGTCGATGTCGCGCGCGGTGTCGCCGCAGAGCTTGAGCTTGAAGTGCGTGAGGCCGTAGCGGCGCACGGCGGCTACGAGCGTGGTGGGCAGGCCGTCGGCCGGTGCGTCGGGCAGGGCATCGCCGTCGTCGATCGCGTCGGCCAGGCCCACGGTGTGGCGCGCGGCGATGCGCTCCGCGGGGCGCTGCCGCGCGAGGAAGCCGGACATGTCGAAGCCCGCGAGGTCGTCGGCCAGGCCGCTGCCCGCGATGTCGATGCCGCCGAGGTTGGCGCTCATCGCGGCGGCGAAGCCGGTGCCGGCGTGCAGGCACAGCGCATCGAAGATCGCGCGGTCGATCAGGGCCGGGCCATAGCCCGCCACCAGCGGCTGCAGGCCCTTGGCACGGGCGCGCGCCATCAGCGCGGCGTAGTTGGCGGCGAAATGCGTCCACGCGGTCTGCGCATCGGCCTCGCCGGTGTAGGCCTCGCGCGCATCGCGCAGCGCGAAGCGCAACTGCTCGAAGTTCTGTTCGTTGGTGAGCGCCGGGTTCTTGTCGAACCACTTGGGCACCATCATCTCGGCCGCGCAGCCGCTGGCCGTGCGGCCGTCCTCGAAGCGGATGCGCGCGCGCACGTAGACCTGCGGGCAGGCGGTGACGGTGGCGGCGCCGAAGCGGAACGGCAGCCGCAGCGCGACGTCGCGCTCGGCGAAGCGGATCTCCTCGACGTGGAAGCGAGGCGCGTCCATGGTCAGTGGTCCAGGATGCCCTGCGAGAAGAAATGCGCGCGCACCAGCTTCGTGTAGTGGCCGAACTCGCTCGAGGCCATCATGTCCAGGGTGCGGGCGCGCGGCAGTTCGATGTCGTAGACGGCCGCGATCGAGCCCGGGCGCTCGCTCATCACGATCACGCGGTCCGACAGGAAGATGGCCTCGGGGATGCTGTGGGTGATCAGCATCACGGTCTTCTTCGAGGCCATCCAGATGCGCTGCAGCTCGAGGTTCATCTTCTCGCGCGTCATCGCATCGAGCGCGCCGAAGGGCTCGTCCATCAGCAGCACCGACGGGTCGTGCAGCAGCGCGCGGCAGATCGAGGCGCGCTGCTGCATGCCGCCCGAGAGCTGCCACGGGTATCTGCGCTCGAAGCCCTTGAGGCCGGCCATGGCCATCAGTTCGTGGGCGCGCGCCTTGGCGGCGTCCATCGGCAGGTGGCGCATCTCGGCCTGCAGCAGGATGTTGTCCTCCACGCTGCGCCAGGGCAGCAGCACCGCGCTCTGGAACACGATGCCCACGTCCTTCTGCGGCCCCTGGATCGGCTTGCCGGCCAGCGTGAGGCTGCCGCCGCTGATCGGCAGCAGGCCCGCCACCATCTTCAGCAAGGTGCTCTTGCCGCAGCCCGAGGGGCCGACGACCGAGACGAACTCGCCTTCCTTGATGGCGAAGTCGAGCGGCTTCAGCGACTCGACGGGGCCATCCTTGCTTTGGTAGATCTTCGAGACGCCGCGCGCTTCGATCAGTTGGACTGGAGACATGGAGCGTAGTAAAGGACGAAGCGAACGAGGTGACGGGGCGCTTGCGGCGTTTTCGGGGAACACCGCGGAACCGGCTTTGCCGGGCCGCTGGTGTTGCCCCCGGTAGGGGGTGGGAGAAGCGACACGAAGTGCGCGGAGCCTGGGGGCGAGTTGTTTACGGCAGGAAGTCGAGCGTCACGTAGTCCTCTGGCTTGCCGCGCGTCGAGGCTTCCATGCCGCCGTACTGCACCAGCAGGTCCAGCGACTCGTTGACGTTCTTCATCGCCACGCGGAAGGGGCGCTGGTTCGCCGTGTCCTTGGTGTGATAGAGCGCCACGCTCTGCTTCATGCCCACGATCAGCGTGTCGCGCACGCCGGCCTTGGGGTTGGCCTTGAGCATCGCGTCGACCGCGGCCTCGGGGCTCTTCTCGGCCGCTTCGGCGGCCTTGGTCGAGGCGCGCATGAAGCGCTTCACCAGATCGGGGTTCTCGGTCAGCAGGTTCTTGTTGGTGATGATCCCCGAGCTGATCTGGTTCACGCCCGAGTCGGCGAAGCGGATCGGCGACACCGGCTTGCCGGTGGCGTCCTGCAGCTTGATCGCCTGGTCCATCACGTAGCCCAGCAGCAGGTCGGCCTGGCCGTTGATCACCGCATTGAGCTTGGTCTGGCCGTCGCCCGAGACGATCTTCACCTGATCGGGCTTGATGTCGTTGACCTTGAGGAACAGCGGCCACATCTGCGACATCGAGTCGCCCGGCGTCACGGCCACGGTCTTGCCGACGATGTCCTTCGGCGTCTTGATGTTCTTCTCGGTGAATCCCATGACCGACATCGGGCTGACCTGGAACAGCACGCCGGTGGACTTCAGCGGCGCGCCCTTGGCGGCGGCCTTGATCATGGTCGTGACGTCGATGTAGCCGAAGGTCGCCGACTTGGCGGCCACCGCCTGCGCGGTGACGGCGGAGCCGCGGCCTTCCTGGATGTCGAGGTCGATGCCTTCCTCGGCGTAGAAGCCCTTTTCCTTGCCGAGGAAGAAGGGCGCGTGCTCGCTGTACAGATACCAGTTGAGCATCAGCGTGACCTTGTCCTTGGGCTTGTCGCCCTGCGCATGGGCGGGAGCGATGGCGAAGGTGGCGAGCGCGGCGGCGGCGAGCAGCGAGGGAAGCAGTTTCTTCATGTCTTGTCTCCAGGGAGTTGTTGGCGTGGGCGAAGGAACCAGAAAGAAAAGGGGCGGGGTGGATCAGTCCGCGTGGCGCTGCGAGGCGTGCCAGGGAATCATCAGGCGCTCGACCAGGTCGACCGCCACGAACAGGATCACGCCGATGCTCGAGAGCACGACCAGCGCGGCGAACATCAGCGGCAGGTCGAAGTTGCCGTTGGCCACCTGCAGCACGTAGCCGATGCCCGAGTTGGAGCCGACGAATTCGCCGACCACCGCGCCGACGACGGCCAGCGTGACCGAGACCTTGAGGCCGCTGAAGATCTGCGGCAGCGCCTGCGGCAGGCTGATCTTGAAGAAGGTCTGCAGCCGGCTCGCGCCCATCGAGCGCGCGAGGTCGAGCATGTCGGGCTCGACCGACTTGAAGCCCATCACGGTGGAGACCACCACCGGGAAGAAGCCCAGCAGAAAGGCCGAGATCACCTTGGGGAAGATGCCGAAGCCGAACCACACCACGAACAGCGGCGCGATCGCGACCTTGGGGATGCTCTGCGAGAACACCAGCAGCGGATAGACGTAGGACTCGACCAGCCGCGAGTAGGCGATGACCATCGCCATCGGAATGCCGATGAGGATGGTGAGGCCGAAGCCGCCGAGCGTGGCCAGCGTGGTCTTCCAGCTCTCGGCCAGCAGGCGCGGCCATTCGTTGATCAGCTGCTTCACCACCTCCCACGGCGGCGGGATCAGGTAGGCCGGGATCTTGAAGAGGCGGATCGCCAGGTCCCACAGCACCAGCAGCAGCAGGATCAGCAGGAAGGGGCGCAGCGCCGGGGAAAGCAGGAGTTTGCGGATCATGGAGAGCGCGCCGGTGGCGGCGCGGGACGTTCGGTCGGAAGTCGGTGGGCTGCGGGCGGAGCGGGGGAGGCGGGGGCTGGCGGAGGCGGAAGCGGAAGCGGCGTTACTGCTGGACCGCGAGGCCGGCGGCCTTCACGAGCTCGGCGTTGCTCGCGATCTCCTGCTTGATGTAGGCGTCGAACTGCGCGGGCTTGAGCGTCCAGGCATCGGCGCCGAGCTTGAGGAAGCGCTCCTTCACCTCGGGCGTGGCGAGGGCCTTCGCCACCTCGTCGTGCAGGCGGTCGACCACGGCGCGCGGCGTCTTCGCGGGCGCCATCATTCCGATCCAGAAGTTGAACTCGGAGCCGGGCACGCCGGCCTCGGCGGTGGTGGGCACGTCGGGCAGGGCGGCCGCGCGCTTGGGCGAACCCACGGCGAGCGCCAGCAACTGGCCTTCCTTGATCTGGCCGATGACCGGCGCGATCGGCGAGAAGTAGTAGTCGACGCGGCCCGAGAGCACCTCGGTGACGGCCTCGCCCGATCCCTTGAACGGGATGTTGGTCGCGTCGATCTTGGCGGCCATCTTGAACTTCTCGGCGTTCAGGTGCGTGGCGCTGCCCTGGCCGGCCGAGGCGAAGTTCATGCTGCCGGGCTTGGCGCGCGCGGCGGCCAGCAGTTGCGGCAGCGTCTTGATGTTCTTCGAGGGCGCGATCACCAGCGCGTTGGGCAGCGAGGAGATCGGCGTGACGCCGGCGAAGTCGTTCACCGTGTCGAAGGGCAGCTTGGCGAAGGTCGAGGGGCTGACCGTGTGCGACGACGAATGGATCATCACCGTGTAGCCGTCGGCCGCCGCCGTGGCCACCGCCTGCTGGCCGATGGTGCCACTGGCGCCGCCGCGGTTCTCGATCACCAGCGGCTGGCCCATGCTCGCGCCCATCTTGTCGGCGATGGCGCGGGCAATGATGTCGGTGGTGCTGCCGGCGGCGAAGGGCACGATCACGCGGATCGGCTTGCTGGGGTAGGCGGCTTCCGCGCCGGCGAGGGCGGGGAGCAGGGCGCCCAGGCCGACGATCGCGGCCAGCGTGGCGGTGCGTGCGAGTTGCTTCATGGGTGGTGTCTCCGCGCGGCGGGGCCGCTGGTGTCGTTGCGAGCTTAATTCACCAATAAGTGAATTGCTGATTCTAGGAACGCGGGCGCGGCAGCGTCAACGGGTGGACCCTGGTGGATACCCGTAGATCGTGGAAGCGATGGGGGTCGTCGTGCGCGGCGATGGCGCGCGGCCCCGCCGCCGCGCGAGGAGCGGCAGGAAGCGACGGAGCGCGGCGGGAAGGGCTCTTCAGTGCAGCACGTAACCGAGCACGAGGTCGGTCATGTGCGAGAGCCGCTGCGCCATCGCCTTGGGCGCGCGCAGGTCACGGCCGAAGATGGCCGAGAGCGTGTGGTTGTTCGAGAGGTAGAAGTAGCACAGCGAGGCGATCGAGATGTAGAGCTGCACCGGATCGACGCCCGCGCGGAACAGGTTGTCGCGCCGGCCGCGCTCGAGCACCGTGTCGAGCAGCTGCACCAGGGGCGAGTTCATCTCCTGGATGCGTTCCGAGCGCTTGAGGTGCGAGGCCTGGTGCAGGTTCTCGCTGTTGAGCAGGGTGATGAACTCGGGATGCTCGAGGTAGTAGTGCCAGGTGAAGGACACCAGTTGGCGGATCGCCTCGACCGGATCGATCTCGTCGAGGTGCAGCCGCTGCTCGGCTTCGCGGATGTCGGCGTAGGTGCGCTCGAGCACCGCGAGGAACAGGTCGTCCTTGCTGCCGAAGTAGTAGTAGATGAGCCGCTTGTTGAGGCCCGCGCGCTCGGCGATGCTGTCCATGCGCGCACCCGCGAGGCCGCGCGCCGAGAACTCGTCGCGCGCCGAGGCGAGGATCGCGAGCTGCGAACGGTCGGCATCGCGCGAGCGGGGTTCCAGCGTGTCGGGAGCGGTGGCCTTCATGGCGCGAATTTAACCATTTGGGGAATTAAAACAAGGGAGGCGGGGCGGGCGCACATAATCGCCGCGGACAAAGTGTTGGAGTTCTACTGCTCATGAGTACATCACAACCCGCAGGCCACCTGATCGTCGAGTGCCTGCTCGAACAGGGCATGGAGATCGCGTTCGGCGTGCCCGGCGAGAGCTTCCTCGCGGTGCTCGACGGCTTTCATGCCTACGGCGAGCGCGCGCGCTTCATCGTCAACCGGCAGGAGGGTGGCGCGGCCTTCATGGCCGAGGCGCACGGCAAGCTCACGGGCCGTCCCGGCATCTGCTTCGTGACGCGCGGCCCGGGCGCGACCAATGCCTCGATCGGCGTGCACAACGCCTTCCAGGATTCCACGCCGATGGTGCTGTTCGTCGGCGACGTGGGCAGCGACTTCCGCGACCGCGAGGCCTTCCAGGAGGTCGACTACGGCAGTTTCTTCGGACCCAGCACCAAGGGCTTCGCCAAGCGCGTGGAGCGCATCGACGATGCGAACCGCATCCCCGAGTACATCGCGCGGGCCTTCTCGACCGCGATGAACGGCCGCCCCGGCCCGGTGGTGCTGGTGCTGCCCGAGGACATGCTGCGCAGCGAGACCGCCGCGCGGCCGCTGCCGCGCGTGGAGGCGGTCGAGCCCTGGAGCGACCCGGGCGCGCTGCGCACCCTGCGCGAGCTGCTGCTGAAGTCGCGCCAGCCGCTGGTGATCGCCGGCGGCGGCGGCTGGACCGCGCAGGCCGCGCAGGCGCTGCAGCGCTTCGCCGAGAACTGGCGCCTGCCGGTGGCCAATGCCTTCCGGTTCCAGGACACCTTCGACAACCACCATCCGCTCTATGCGGGCGATGTTGGCATCGCGATCAATCCGAAGCTGGCGCAGCGCGTGAAGGACGCCGACCTGATCCTCGCCATCGGCCCGCGCCTCGGCGAGATGACGACCGGCGGCTACACGCTGCTCGAGGCACCGAAGGCGAAGCAGACGCTGGTGCACATCCATGCCAGCGCCGAGGAGCTCAACCGTGTCTACCAGGCCGACCTCGCGATCAATGCCGGCATGAGCGCCGCGGCGCGCAGCCTCGAGGTGCTGAGCGCGCCGCCCACGCTGCCCTGGGAGGACTGGGCGCTGCAGGCGCATGCCGACTACGAGGCGTGGCTGGAGCCGCAGGCGCTGGCCGGCATGCCGGCGGAAACGCCGCGCGGCGCGGTCGACATGGCGGCGGTGGTGGCGACGCTGCAGAAGCACCTGCCGGCCGATGCCACGATCACCAACGGCGCCGGCAACTTCGCGAGCTGGGTGCATCGCTACTTCCGCTACCACGGCCTCGCCAAGGGCCACAAGACGCAACTGGCGCCCACCAGTGGCGCGATGGGCTATGGCGTGCCGGCCGGCATCGCCACCAGCCTCGCGACCGGCCGGGTGGCCTTCACGATTGCGGGCGACGGCGATTTCCTGATGACGGGCCAGGAGCTGGCCACGGCCGCACAGCATGGCGGCAAAAGCATCGTCGTGCTGCTGAACAACGGCATGTTCGGCACCATCCGCATGCACCAGGAGCGCGAGTACCCCGAGCGCACCAGCGGCACCGCGTTGCGCAATCCCGACTTCTGCGGGCTGGCGCGCGCCTACGGCTACGCGGCCGAGCGCGTGACCGAGACCGCGCAGTTCGAGGCCGCGCTGCTGCGCGCGCTGGCTGCCGACACCGGCACGCTGATCGAGATTCCGCTCGACCCCGAGGTCATCACCACGCGCGGCACGCTGTCGTCGATCAGGCGCGCGGCGCAGCAGCAGGCGCGGGGCTGAGCGCGGCGCGATGCCTCGCGACCTCCGCGCGCAGGGCTGCGGAGCGCAGCTCGAACACCTCGAACAGGCCGAGCGCCTCGAGCGCAGGGATCAGCGCGACGAGGTCCTCGTGCGCGGCCTGGCGCTGCGCCTCGCCGGCCTGGGCGTCCTCGAGCACGCGCACGTTGGCGAGGAAGGCACCGACCGAGCCCTTGCGCACGGGCTGGCCGTTGAGGACGGCGAAGTTCTGGTCATCGGGCAGGACATCCTGGGCTTTCATGGCGGTTCCTTGAAGAAGAGAGGGAAGGGTGGATCGATGGCTTCGATGCTAGGCAGGCGCCGCGTTGCGGGCTTGCGGCGCGATGCCAATCGGTATCGCCATCGGGCCATGTCGCAGATGGAGCGACGCGATGGCTGAGGCCGCGGTGCGGCTCGACCTCAACGCCTACGAGGCACCGCGCACCACGGGCGCGCATGCGCACGAGGAAGGCCAGCTGTTCGCGCTGCGCGCCGGCCTGCAGCTGATCGAGACCAGCGCGGGCCGCTGGGTGCTGCCGCCCGGATGGATCGGCTGGATCGCGCCGCGCTGCGCGCACGCGGCGCAAAGCCACGGCGCGACGGCCGGGTGGAGCCTCTATCTCGATCCGGCGCTGACGACGGCCTTGCCCGCGCAGCCGCATGTGTTCGCGTCGACGCCGCTGATCCGCGAGCTGGTGGGGCGGCTGGTGTCGCTCGACGAAGAGGGGGAGGCAGCGCGCCGCCTGCGGCTGGTGGGAGTGCTGGTCGACGAACTGGCGGCGGGCGCGCGGACCTCGCTGCACCTCGCGCTGCCGCAGGAGCGGCGCCTGCTCGCGCTGGCCACTGCGCTGGCCGACGATCCCGCGCGCGACGACACGCTCGAGCAATGGGCTGATCGCATCGGCATGGCACGCCGCACGCTCACGCGCCGCTTCGCCGCCGAGACCGGCCTGAGCTTCGCGCAGTGGCGCCAGCAGGCGCGGCTGCTCAAGGCGGTGCAATTGCTGGGCATGGACGAGCCCGTGACCACGGTGGCGCTGACGGTGGGCTACAGCTCGGTGAGCGCGTTCATCGAGACCTTCCGGCGCCATTTCGGCTGCACGCCCTCGCGCTTCTTTGCGCAGGGTGCCGACACTTCGCGCTGAGGCGCTCGCAAAAGGTACGGACGAAAAAAAGCCGGCTGTCGCCGGCTTTCCTGATCGACCCGGAGGTCGTTCGAGTGGTGCGCTTACTTGACGTGCTTGCCGATCAGCGCGGCCAGTTCGAACATCGACACTTGGGCCTTGCCGAAGATTTCCTTCAGCTTGGCGTCGGCGTTGATGTTGCGCTTGTTGGCCTTGTCTTGCAGGTTGTTCTTCTTGATGTAGTCCCACAGCTTGCTCACGACGGCGGTGCGCGGCAGCGGCGTCGAGCCGACCACGGCAGCCAGTGCGGGGCTGGGGGTCAGGGCCTTCATGAAGGCGGCGTTCGGGGTGCGCTTCTTGGCGGGAGCCTTCGCAGCAGCCTTCTTCGCGGGTGCAGCCTTCTTGGCAGGAGCAGCAGCCTTCTTCGCCGGTGCAGCAGCCTTCTTGGCAGGAGCAGCAGCCTTCTTCGCCGGTGCAGCGGCCTTCTTCGCGGGAGCAGCAGCCTTCTTCGCGGGAGCAGCGGCCTTCTTTGCCGGAGCTTTCTTGGCCGGAGCCTTCTTTGCAGTTGCCATGGTTGATTTCCTTTTTTGGTTGAACAGTCACCAATGAAAAACAGGGTCTCCACTGGCATCGCGGATGCTAAATGAGAAAAAACGCGTTTCCAAGGGAAAAAGCGGTTTTTTCATTGGAGGCTGTTGTTTTTTCAGAGGGGAGAGCGCCCGTTTTGCCTGCGGCGCGCGGGCCAGGTCGCCAGGAAGACGCCAGCGAGAGCGAGCGCGAACGCGAACAGCTGCACCAGGGAGAGGCTTTCGCCGAGCACGAGCACGCCCACGAGGGCCGCGCTCACGGGCAGCATCACGGCGAAAACACCGGCCTGCGCGGCGGGAATGTGGCGCAGTCCGGTCATCCAGAGCCACACCGTCCAGATGCTCGCTGCGAGGGCGTAGGCGACCAGCAGCAGCCAGAGGCCGGGGCGCACCGCGGCGAAGTCGAACTGCAGCGCGAACCAGATGCCCAGCGGCGTGCTGAGCACGAAGCCCCAGAGGTTGATCAGCGAGGAGATCCGCTTGGGGCCGAGCCGTCCGGTGAGCGACTTGCCGATCACCGCGTAGGCGGCCTCGCAGAGCACCGCGCAGAACACCAGCAGGTTGCCGAGCCACGGCATCGACGAGGACGCTCCCGCGCCCGGATGCGCGCTCGCATGCGCCGGCGCGAGCGCGAGCAGCCCGATGCCGATCGCCGCGCAGAGGATCGCGAGGCCGATGCGCAGCGTGATGCGTTCGCGCAGGAACAGCCAGCTCGCCACAGCGACCGCCGCCGGGATCGACGCCATGATCACGCCCGCCGAGACCGCGCTCGTGAGGCTCACGCCGAACAGCATGCAGATCGAGAACAGGAAGTTGCCGAGGAAGGACTCGAGGAACACCAGCCAGCGCGTGCGCGCCGTCATCGGCGGTTCGTCGGGCGCGCGGCGCAGCCAGTGCGGCATGGCGAGCGCCGCGATGCCGAAGCGCAGCCAGGCCAGCAGCAGCACCGGGAAGGCCGCGACCAGCGGCTTGGAGAGAGCGACATAGCAGCCGACGAGCGACATGCTCAGCGCGAGGCAGCCGTAGGCCATGAGCCGGCCTGGGGCGGGTGCGGCGGGGTTCAATAGACTGGGGTGATTTGGAAAAGGAGGCATCGATGATGCCGCAACCGACGCCCGCACCGGGCGTGCGCCACGTCTTCGTCTACGGCACCTTGCGCGCGGGCGGGCGCAACGACATCGCGCGCTTCGCGCCGCTGCCGCGCCGCGTGGCCGATGCCGAGGTCGCGGGCACGCTCTACGACCTCGGTGCCTATCCGGGCATGGTGCTGGGAGGCGCGACGCGCGTGAAGGGCGAGATCTACGCGATCGATGCGCAGGTGGAGGCCGCGCTCGACCGGCTCGAGGAAGTGGCCGACGACGATTCGGGCGAGTACATCAAGCGCTGGCTGCGCGTGCAGGCCAGCGACGGCCGCGCGTTCGATTGCCTGGTCTACGAGATCCATCCGTCGCGCATCGAGGGACGCGCGGTGATCGCGGGCGGCGACTGGATCGCGCATTCGCGGCGCTAGCGGGGCGGGTTTTCGCTTGCGTTTTTCACAGACGAAAGAGCGATTGCGCATCGTGAAAATCGCCGCTGCTGCACCGCAGTATTTTTTCTCGATATGAGAAAGTTGTTTTCTCATTGAGAAATATCTCCGTAAGTTGTTGATTTTATTGATGCAAAAATATGTCTTCTATAAGACATAAGAGTGGGCGACACGATTACAGTAAGCCCATGGCCGCAGCGCCGACACGCTCAAAACCAACCCTTCAATCAACTCACGGAGTGACCATGCCCCAGACCCTCACCGAACAACTCAGCCGCGAACAGCAGATTGCCGCCCTCGAGAAAGAATGGGCCACGGACCCCCGCTGGAAGGGCGTGAAGCGCGGCTACAGCGCGGCCGACGTGGTGCGCCTGCGCGGTTCGTTCCCGATCGACTACACGCTCGCCAAGCGCGGTGCCGAGAAGCTCTGGGACAAGATCAACGGTGGTTCGAAGAAGGGCTACGTGAACGCCTTCGGCGCGATCTCCGCCGGCCAGGCCATGCAGCAGGCCAAGGCCGGCCTCGAAGCGGTGTACCTGTCGGGCTGGCAAGTGGCCGCCGACGGCAACAGCTCGGAAACCATGTACCCCGACCAGTCGCTCTACGCGTACGACTCGGTGCCCACCATGGTCCGCCGCATCAACAACACCTTCCGCCGCGCCGATGAAATCCAGTGGGGCCGTGGCGTGAACCCGGGCGACAAGGAGTTCATCGACTACTTCCTGCCGATCGTGGCCGACGCGGAAGCCGGTTTCGGCGGCGTGCTCAACGCCTTCGAGCTGATGAAGAACATGATCGCCGCGGGCGCTGCCGGCGTGCACTTCGAAGACCAGCTCGCCGCCGTCAAGAAGTGCGGCCACATGGGCGGCAAGGTGCTGGTGCCGACGCGCGAAGCCTGCGAGAAGCTGATCGCCGCGCGCTTCGCCGCCGACGTGCTGGGCGTGCCCACCATCGTGCTGGCCCGCACCGATGCCGAAGCCGCGAACCTGATCACCTCCGACCACGACGCCAACGACAAGCCCTTCCTGACCGGCGAGCGCACCTCGGAAGGCTTCTATCGCGTGAAGAACGGCCTCGAGCAGGCCATCAGCCGCGGCGTCGCCTACGCGCCCTATGCCGACCTGGTGTGGTGTGAAACCGGCGTGCCCGACATCGGCTTCGCCCGCGAGTTCGCGCAGGCCGTGCACGCCGCCTGCCCGGGCAAGCTGCTGTCGTACAACTGCTCGCCGTCGTTCAACTGGAAGAAGAACCTGGACGACAAGCAGATCGCCACCTTCCAGGAAGACCTCTCGGACCTGGGCTACAAGTACCAGTTCATCACGCTGGCCGGCATCCACGTCAACTGGTACAACACCTTCAAGTTCGCGCACGCCTATGCACGCGGCGAGGGCATGAAGCACTACGTGAACATGGTGCAGGAGCCGGAATTCGCGGCGCGCGAACAGGGCTACACCTTCGTGTCGCACCAGCAGGAAGTCGGCGCGGGTTACTTCGACGACGTGACCACCGTGATCCAGGGCGGCCAGTCGAGCGTGAAGGCATTGACCGGCTCGACGGAAGAAGAGCAGTTCCACTGAGCAACTGACTCGACATTCGCTGTCACCTTGAAGCCCGGCCGCGCGCCGGGCTTTTTTTCGTCCGTGCCCGGCCCGCCTCAGTCGCGCATGCGCACTTCGCGCACGCCGCGGCCCAGCTTCTGGCGCAGCAGGGTGCGCAAGGTCACGCCGTCGGCATAGCCGACCAGCGCGGCGATCTGCTCGAGGCTCCGGTCGCTGGTCTTGAGCAGGTGCACCGCGCGCTCCACGCGCAGGTCCTGCACGTAGCCGAGCGGGCTCTTGCCGAGCACCTGCTGCAGCCGGCGCGCCAGCGTGCGCTTGCTGGTGCCGACGGCACGCGCCGCGTCGTCGAGCGAGAAGCCGTCGGCCAGCCGCGCGCGCGCCCAGCGCTCGAAGCGCTCGACCATCGGATCGGCATGGCTCAGGTGGTCGTGGATCACGTAGGCGGATTGCGCGGGCCGCGAATCGACGATCAGGTAGCGCGCCACCGTGGCGGCCAGCTCGGGACTGACCTGGCGCACCAGCCACAGCGCCATGTCGACATGGCCGAGCGCCGCGCCGGCGGTGACCAGCGACGGGCCCGAGGGCACGAGCATGCGCGTGTCGTCGAGCCGCACCTCGGGATAGCGCTGGCGGAACATCGAGGCGAGCCACCAGGTGGTGGTGGCCTGCTGACGATCGAGCAGGCCCGATTCGGCCAGCACGAAGGTGCCGATGCAGGCGGCGGCGATCTTCGCGCCCTCGTCGGCACGTTCGCGCAGCGCGGCGCCGGCATCGGCGATGTCCTTGCGTTCGAGCGCCCGCGCCAGGCCCTCGGGCATCTTCTCGCCGATGGCCGGGATCGCGATCCAGTCGGGTGCCTTGGCAGCGGCGAACGGCACGACCGGCACGCTCAGGCCTTGTGCCGTGCGCACGCGCTTGCGCAGGCCGGCAAGGCGGACCTCGAAGGGCGGTACGCCGAGCGCGAGCAGGCCCGCCAGTTCGTTGGCGGTGGTGAAGACGTCGGCCACCGTGGCGAGGCCGGTGTCGAACACGCCGTCGAGCGCTAGGATGTCGAGTTGCATGGCAATAACAATATCAAAGATGTCAAAAATGCCAATAGGTGAGAGCGAGGGCGGACTCTAGAGTCGCCGCAGCGGTTGCGATCCGCGCACCGCTTCCACCTTGCAACGACCGGAGATGTCCATGATCAAGTTCGCCCTGTTCGCCCGCCTCGAAGCCAAGCCCGGCAAGGAGGCCGAGGTCCAGCAGTTCCTCGAGGCCGGCCTCGCGATGGCGCGCGACGAAGCCACCACGCCGATCTGGTTCGCGCTGCGGCTGTCGCCGACCACCTTCGGCGTGTTCGATGCGTTCGAGACCGAGGCGGGCCGCCAGGCGCACCTCGTCGGCCCGATCGCGCAGGCGCTGATGGCGAAGGCGCCCGAGCTGTTCGCGAAGCCGCCGGCGATCGAGCCGATCGACGTGCTGGGGCTCAAGAACGCGGCGGCCGCGGCGTAATGGGCTAATGGGCCGCTCGGCACGGCCCGCGCGCCGAGCGGCTAGAATCCGAGGCTTCACTGTCAACAAGGGCGAGAAAGGCACTTTGGTTATGACACCGCGAACTACCCCGCAAGCCACCTGCGGTGTTTTCTTCTTCGAAGGAAGCGCCCGCTAAACCGCGCGCGCTGGTTCGAGCCAGCTTCCCTGCCACAGCAAAGCGCGGTCATCCACCGCGCTTTTTTGTTTTTCGCCCGAGGTTTTTCATGATCCACATCACGCTCCCCGACAACTCGCAGCGCGAGTATCCCGGCCCGGTCTCGGTGGCCGACGTTGCCAAGTCCATCGGCCCCGGCCTCGCCAAGATGACGGTGGCCGGCAAGGTCGACGGCCGTCTGGTCGACGCCAGCGACGTCATCGACCACGATGCCAAGCTCCAGATCATCACGCCCAAGGACGACGAGGGCCTGGAGATCATCCGCCACTCGACGGCCCACCTGGTCGGCCACGCGGTCAAGCAGCTCTATCCGACGGCCAAGATGGTGATCGGCCCGGTGATCGAGGAGGGTTTCTACTACGACATCGCGTTCGAGCGCCCCTTCACGCCCGAGGACATGGCCGCGATCGAGGCGCGCATGCGCGAGCTGATCGCGCAGGACTACGACGTGGTCAAGAAGATGACGCCGCGCGCCGAGGTGATCGAGGTCTTCAAGTCGCGCGGCGAGGACTACAAGCTGCGCCTGGTCGAGGACATGCCCGACGAGCAGGCCATGGGCTTGTACTACCACCAGGAATACGTCGACATGTGCCGCGGCCCGCACGTGCCGAACACGCGTTTCCTCAAGGTCTTCAAGCTCACGAAGCTGGCCGGCGCCTACTGGCGCGGCGATGCCAAGAACGAGCAGCTGCAGCGCATCTACGGCACGGCCTGGGCCGACAAGAAGCAGCTCGACCAGTACATCCAGCGCATCGAGGAAGCCGAGAAGCGCGACCACCGCCGCCTCGGCAAGGAACTCGACCTGTTCCACATCGACGAAGTGGCGCCGGGCGTGGTGTTCTGGCATCCCAAGGGCTGGGCGATCTGGCAGCAGGTCGAGCAGTACATGCGCGGCATCTACCGCGACACGGGCTACTGGGAAGTGAAGGGTCCGCAGATCCTCGACAAGAGCCTGTGGGAGAAGACGGGCCACTGGCAGAACTACCGCGACAACATGTTCACGACGGAGTCGGAGAAGCGCGAGTACGCGCTCAAGCCGATGAACTGCCCGGGCCACGTGCTGATCTTCAAGAGCGACCTGCGCAGCTACCGCGACCTGCCGCTGCGCTACGGCGAGTTCGGCCAGTGCCACCGCAACGAGCCGAGCGGCGCGCTGCACGGCATCATGCGCGTGCGTGGCTTCACGCAGGACGACGGCCACATCTTCTGCACGGAGGACCAGATCCTCGACGAATGCATCGCCTACACGGCGCAGCTGCAGAAGGTGTACGCGGACTTCGGCTTCACGGACATCCTCTACAAGGTCGCGACGCGGCCCGAGAACCGCGTGGGCTCCGACGAGCTCTGGGACAAGGCCGAGCACGCGGTGATGGAATCGCTGCGCCGCTCGGGCGTGGAGTTCGTGATCGCCCCGGGCGATGGCGCCTTCTACGGACCGAAGATCGAGTACACGCTGCGCGATGCGATCGGCCGCCAGTGGCAGTGCGGCACGATGCAGGTCGACTTCAACACGGCCGAGCGCCTGGGCGGCGAGTACGTGACGGAGTCGAGCGGCCGCGCGCACCCGGTGATGCTGCACCGCGCGATCGTCGGCAGCCTCGAGCGATTCATCGGCATGCTGATCGAACACCATGCCGGCGCGATGCCCGCCTGGCTCGCGCCAGTGCAGGTGGCGGTGCTCAATATCAGCGAAGGACAGGCCGACTACGCTGCGCAAGTTGCGAAAACGCTGCAAAATCAAGGGCTTAGGGTCCAGCTTGATCTGCACAACGAGAAGATTACGTATAAAATACGCAAGCATTCGTTGCAAAAGCTCCCTTACATCGTTGTCGTGGGCGACAAGGAAAAGGAAGCTGGCGCCGTCGCAGTGCGCGCCCGAGGCAATCAAGACCTCGGTGCAATGTCCCTCGAATCGTTCGTGCAACGGGTCGTCCAGGACATTGCTGACAAGCGTTGATTTGTCGTCGAAACACCCCACATGTTTCTGTGCCAAATATACCGCTTGCCCGCGAGGACTGAGCGGCTTTCGCTACTTTTTTTGTAGCAAAACTTAGAGGATACCAACCATCGCTACTGCATTTCGCGACCGCCGCCACCGCGAGGAACGCCAACATCGCCTGAACCGGGAAATCATGGCCCCGGAAGTCCGCCTGATCGGCCCGGATAACGAGCAATTGGGTGTTGTGAGTCTTGCGGAGGCCTTGCGTCTCGCCGGTGAGCAGGACGTGGATCTGGTGGAGGTCGTCGCGGCGGCCAATCCACCGGTGTGCCGCCTGATCGAGTACGGCAAGTTCAAGTACCACGAGCAGAAGAAGGCGGCCGAGGCGAAGTCCAAGCAGAAGGTCATCGAGGTCAAGGAAATCAAGTTCCGGCCCGGTACCGACGATGGCGACTACAACATCAAGATGCGCAACATCCGGCGCTTTCTTGAGGATGGCGACAAGTGCAAGATCACGCTGCGCTTCCGGGGGCGCGAGATCACGCACCAGGAACTCGGTCTGGCCCTGCTGCAGCGCATCCGCGACGAGCTCGGCGACACGATCCTCGTCGAGCAGTTTCCGAAGCTCGAGGGCCGGCAGATGATCATGATGATCGCGCCGGGCCGCAAGAAGCCCGGCAGCGCGCCCGCAAAGTCGGCGACGGAAGCCGCCGCGGCACCGACCACCGTCGGGGCCTGAGCGAAGAATCCGGCCGGGCCCGGCGGCGAAAGCCCCGGGTACCGACGGAAGCGAGAATTTGAAGGGATTTCGCCGATCGCCGGCGCGTGCCGAAAGGCAAGCGAAGGCGGTGGCGGGATGAAGAAGTGTCTCGGGGCCAACAAGTCCATGGAGTTCATCCAAGGCGCCTCACGAGCACAAATTAAAGGAGCATTCACATGCCCAAAATGAAGACCAAGAGCAGCGCGAAGAAACGTTTCCGCGTTCGTCCCGGTGGCACCGTCAAGCGCGGTCAAGCCTTCAAGCGTCACATCCTGACCAAGAAGACCACCAAGAACAAGCGTCACCTGCGTGGTGCAGTGTCGGTGCACGAAACCAACATGGTTTCGATGGCCGCGATGCTGCCCGGCATGGGCATTTGATCAACTGACGAACAAGGAGTAATCACATGCCTCGCGTCAAACGTGGTGTAACGGCTCGCGCCCGCCACAAGAAAGTTCTCGCACTCGCCAAGGGTTTCCGCGGTCGCCGCGGCAATGTCTTCCGCATCGCCAAACAGGCGGTGATGAAGGCAGGCCAATACGCCTACCGTGACCGCCGCACCAAGAAGCGCGTGTTCCGTCAACTGTGGATCGCGCGTATCAACGCCGCCTCGCGTGAACTGGGCCTGACCTACAGCCAGTTCGCCAACGGCATCCGCAAGGCCGGGATCGAGATCGACCGCAAGATGCTTGCGGACATCGCCGTGCACGACAAGGCCGCTTTTGCGGGCATCGTGGAGCAGGTCAAGGCCAAGCTGGCTGCTTGATTCTGCACAGCGGGAGACCGTCCCCGGACAGTTTCCTGCGCCCACGGCACAAGGGCTGGCGCTTGAAAGAGCACCAGCCCTTTTTTATTTTTCCCCGAAGAAATCTGTTGTTGCTATGAACGAGTTGGACTCCCTGGTCGACACCGCACGTGCCGCCTTCGCGCAGGCGAAGACCCCCGCAGAGCTCGAGAACGCCAAGGCCCAGTTCCTGGGCAAGTCGGGCCGCATCACCGAGTTGATGAAGGGCATGGCCGCACTGAGCGTCGACGAGAAGAAGTCGCGCGGTGCCGCCATCAACGTGGCCAAGCAGGCGATCGAGTCCGCCCTCAACGAACGCCGACAGCAACTGGCCGACGAGGAGCTCTCGCAGCAGCTGCGCGCCGAGGCGCTCGACGTGAGCCTGCCCGGCCGCCGCCGCATCCCGGGCGGCCTGCACCCGGTGAGCCGCACCCTCGAGCGCATCGAGGAGATCTTCTCGAGCATGGGCTTCGACGTGGCCGACGGCCCCGAGATCGAGAGTGACTGGCACAGCTTCACCTCGCTCAACAACCCGCCGAACCATCCGGCGCGTTCGATGCAGGACACCTTCTACGTCGACCTGAACGGCGAGGACGGCATCCCCTACAACCTGCGTCCGCACACCAGCCCGATGCAGGTGCGCTACGCCCACCAGCACATCAAGAAGTACGCGGCCGAGTTCGCGGCCGCGGCCGCCGACACCACCGGCACGGTCAAGGCGCCCGAGATCCGCGTGATCGCGCCGGGCCGTACCTACCGCGTCGACAGCGACGCCACCCATTCGCCGATGTTTCACCAGTGCGAAGGCCTGTGGCTCGGCGAGAACGTGAGCTTCAAGGACCTCAAGGTCGTCTTCACCGACTTCTGCCGCACCTTCTTCGAGCGCGACGACCTCGTGCTGCGCTTCCGGCCGAGCTTCTTCCCGTTCACCGAGCCCAGCGCCGAGATCGACATCCAGTTCCAGAGCGGCCCGCTGGCCGGCCGCTGGCTCGAGGTGTCGGGCTCGGGCCAGGTGCATCCGAACGTGGTGCGCAACATGGGCCTCGACCCCGAGCGCTACATCGGCTTCGCCTTCGGCATGGGCCCCGACCGCCTCACGATGCTGCGCTACGGCGTGAACGACCTTCGCCTGTTCTTCGACGGCGACCTGCGCTTCCTCTCGCAATTCCAGTGATCGGCTGACGCGCGAGACGAAACGAGACCTTCCACACCAGAAAAACAGATCGAGATCGAAGAGATGCAATTCCCGGAATCCTGGCTGCGCGAGTTCTGCAACCCGCCCATCGACAGCGCCGAACTGGCCGAGACCCTCACCATGGGCGGCTTCGAGGTCGAGGAGCGCCGGCCGGCGGCGCCGCCCTTCACGCGCATCGTGGTGGGCGAGATCAAGGAAGCCGTCCAGCACCCGAACGCCGATCGCCTGCGCGTCTGCCAGGTCGACGCGGGGCAGGGCGCCTTGCTCAATATCGTGTGCGGCGCGCCCAATGCGCGCGTCGGCATCAAGGTGCCGTGCGCGCTGGTGGGCGCCGAACTGCCGCCCGGCGAGGACGGCAAGCCCTTCCTCATCAAGCTCGGCAAGCTGCGCGGCGTCGAGAGCCAGGGCATGCTGTGCTCGGCACGCGAGCTGCAGCTGAGCGAAGACCACGGCGGCCTGCTCGAACTCGCGGCCGACGCGCCCATCGGCGTCGACGTGCGCGAAGTGCTCAAGCTCGACGACACGCTGCTCACGCTCAAGCTCACGCCCAACCTCGCGCATGGTCTCAGCGTGTATGGCGTGGCGCGCGAACTCGCCGCGCTGACGGGCGCGCCGCTCAAGCCGCGCACCGTGGCACCGGTCGAGGTGGCCTTCGCCGACAAGCTGCCCGTGAAGGTCGAGGCGCCCGAGCTCTGCGGTCGCTTCTCGGGCCGCATCGTGCGCGGCGTCGACACCCAGGTCGCCACCCCGGCCTGGATGGTCGAGCGCCTCGCGCGCTGCGGCCAGCGCAGCGTCACGCCGCTGGTCGACATCTCGAACTACGTGATGTTCGAGTACGGCCAGCCCAGCCACATCTTCGACCTCGACAAGATCCACGGCGGCCTCACCGTGCGCTGGGGCAAGGCCGGCGAACAGCTCAAGCTGCTCAATGGCAACACCATCTCGGTCGACGACAAGGTGGGCGTGATCGCCGATGCGCGCGAGGTCGAATCGCTCGCGGGCATCATGGGCGGCGACGCCACTGCGGTCTCGGACGACACGCGCAACATCTACGTCGAGGCCGCGTTCTGGTGGCCCGAAGCGGTGCAGGGTCGCTCGCGCCGCTTCAACTTCTCGACCGATGCCGGCCACCGCTACGAGCGCGGCGTCGACCCGAGCCGCACCGTCGAGATCATCGAGCGCATCACGCAACTGATCGTCGAGATCTGCGGCGGCCAGGCCGGCGCCATGGACGACCAGATCCTGCGCGTGCCCGAGGCGCTGCCCGTGACGCTGCGCGTGGCGCGCGCCGCGCGCGTGATCGGCATGCCGCTGACGCAGGCCCAGTGCGTGGACGCGCTGCGTCGGCTGGGCTTCGCGCTGACCGAGGGCGATGGCACGCTGACCATCGTGCCGCCGCCGCACCGCTTCGATCTGCTGATCGAGGAGGACCTGATCGAAGAGGTCGCGCGCCTGATCGGCTTCAACAACCTGCCGACCACCGCGCCGCTCGCGCCGATCACCGCGCGCGTGCGTCCCGAGGCGCAGCGCAGCCGCTTCGCGGTGCGCCGCGGCCTCGCCGCGCTGGGCTACCAGGAAACCATCAACTTCAGCTTCGTCGAAGCCGATTGGGAGAAGGAGCTCGCGGGCAATGACAACCCGGTCAAGCTCTTGAACCCGATCGCGAGCCAGATGAGCGTGATGCGTTCGTCGCTGCTAGGCTCGCTGCTGCAGGTGCTCAAGTTCAACCTCGATCGCAAGGCGCCGCGCGTGCGCGTGTTCGAGGTGGGCCGCGTGTTCCTGCGCGACGACAGCGTGGCCACCACCGACAGCACCGTGCGCGGCGTGCATCAGCCGATGCGCGTGGCCGGCCTCGCCTGGGGCGATGCCGACGAAGCGCGCTGGGACGGCAAGGCGCAGCGCGTCGACTTCTACGACGTGAAGGGCGACGTCGAGGCGCTGCTCGCGCCGCTGGTGCCGCGCTTCGAATCCGCCGAACACCCGGCGCTGCATCCGGGCCGCTCGGCGCGCGTGACGATCGACGGCAAGGCCATCGGCTTCGTCGGCGAGCTGCATCCGCGCTGGCGCCAGAAGTGGGATTTCGCGCAGCCCGCCGTGCTGTTCGAACTCGACCTCGATGCGGTCACCGCGCGGCCCGTGCCGGTGGCGCAAGCCGTGCCCAAGCACCAGGCGGTCGAGCGCGACATCGCGGTGGTGGTGGCGGAAGCCGTCACGCACGATGCGCTGATCGACGCCATCCGTTCGACCGGTGCCGCGCAAGGCCTGCTGCGCGACGCCGTGCTGTTCGACATCTACCGTCCGCAGCCCGCACGCGATGGCACGGTGGCCGCGGCCGGTGGCCTTGCACCCGGCGAGAAGAGCATGGCGGTGCGCCTGAGCTTCCAGGGCGACAGCGCCACCCTGACCGACGAGCAAGTCGAGCCGGCCGTGCGCGCCATCGTCGATCAACTGGCCGCGAAGGTGGGCGGACGCCTGAGAGGATGACCCGAATGAATGCCGTCGAATTCACGCTCGAAGCACTCGAGACGCCCGCGCTCACCAAGGCGCATCTGGCCGACCTGCTGTTCGAGCAGATCGGCTTGAACAAGCGCGAGTCCAAGGACATGGTCGAGGCTTTCTTCGACCTGGTTGCCAACAGCCTGATCGAAGGCACCGACGTGAAGATCTCGGGCTTCGGCAACTTCCAGATCCGCGTGAAGGCGCCGCGTCCGGGCCGCAATCCGCGCACCGGCGAAGCCATTCCGATCGGCGAGCGTCGCGTCGCGACCTTTCATGCGAGCGCGAAGCTCAAGGAACAGATTCACGGAAACATCGATCCGAACGCCGCCCCCGAGGTCGAGTGGAGCCTGGGTTCCGAATAGGACTTGTTCGGGCGCGCTTCCGTGGAGTAACCTCTGAGGTTTGCCGCGCGCAGACTTGATTTCAATGGAGAACATGGCCGACAAGGCACTCCCGCCCATTCCCGTCAAACGCTACTTCACCATCGGTGAGGTCGGCGAACTCTGCGGGGTGAAACCGCATGTGCTGCGCTACTGGGAGCAGGAGTTCACGCAGTTGCGCCCGATGAAACGGCGCGGCAACCGGCGCTACTATCAGCACCACGAGGTGCTGATGATCCGCCGCATCCGCGACCTGCTGTACGACCAGGGCTTCACGATCAGCGGCGCACGCAACAAGCTGCAGGAACTGGTGCAGCACGAACGCGACCGCCGCAAGGCCGGTGAGGTTCCGCTCGAAGGCATGGAGGCCGTCGAGATCGATCACGAGGCGTTCGAGGCCGCGCTGCACGACGAAGAAGCCGCACCGAACGCGGCCCGCAGTGTCGACCTGTCGCAGTTGTTGCAGCTTCGCCGCGAGCTTTTTGAAATTCGTGAGTTGCTGACTGTCGGACGCTGAAAAGAGAAGGCTATAATCGAGAGCTTCGGTGTGTGGCGCAGCCTGGTAGCGCACTTGCATGGGGTGCAAGGGGTCGAAGGTTCGAATCCTTTCACACCGACCAACAATCATCGTCAGATGGAACAACGGGTCAGAGCCACAAGCTCTGACCCGTTTTTTTTGTCGTGTCCGAGAGGTGCTCGTTTCGTCGAGCCGCGATCAGTCGCGCGATGAATCCGGCGCGCTCAGTTCGCCGTTCCACGAATTGAACAGGTAGCCGTCCGTCGCATCCTGCAGCGTCGCCTGGACCTCGATCAGCGTGTTGATTTCGTCGAGCGTTTCGTCGAGGTCGTCGATGTCGATCTCGAAGCATGCATTGCACCCGCTCATGCCGGCGGCATGCGCCGTGCCTTCGGCGATCTCGATGGCCTCCGCGTTCACGTGCGGCGCGGCGGACAGCCTGATCCGAAGGGCGGGCCCGTCGTCCTCCCATTGAACGACGAGCGCCTCGCCATCGGCGGCCACATCCAGGCCTTGCTCGGTCAACAGGCGCGAGGCCTCGTTCAGATCGGGGCTGGAGTCGCTCGATGCGAAGAAGACCATGGAGACGTCGTCGGCCATAAGCGGAGGTTCCTCGGGACTGGGATGGGAGGTCATTGTGCCGGGCCGACCGAGCGCATCCCTCGAGCGCTATGCCGTCGCCCGAACCTCGAAGAACGCCTCGTCCGTATCGCCCAGATCTCGGAAGCCTGCTGTCCTGGCCGTGTCGTAGGCCTTGGCCCAACGGCGCGCGAGCACGATGTCGGCCTTCGAGAGTTCGTTCTCGCTCGATTCGCTCGCGTTCTGGAAGGCGCGCAGCGCCGGCAGCACGTCGCCGCCCAGTTGCCGCTCGAGCTCGCGCTGGAAACGCCGCTGCGCCAAGCCGATGGCTTCGTCGCTGGCGTGGGCATAGTCGGCCAGGAGCACCTCGTAGGCGGCGGGAGGCTCGGTGTCGAGTTCCGTGGAAGACAGCGCGGGCCCGGCTTTCTGCCGCGCTGGCGGTGCTTCTTCGAAGGGCTCTGGAAGGGCGCCATCGACGATGGCCGGTTGATGGAACAGCTCAACTTGGGTCATGGGAAGAATCGGCGTGGAAATACTGTTTGAATATACAGTGATTTAGCGGCGAACAGGTGTCTGAACGCGATGGGCCAACCCTTGCCGCCTGGAGCCGCGCGCCCGCGCGATATCGCCGCCAACCCTTTACCGACCGTCACAACTCCGCCGGCGCCTGACATGTTCCTGAGACCTTGTCGCGAGAATAATCCCGCACTCAAGAAAAAAATGGACATCCGATGCAGCACATCGAAATCCTCAAGAAGGGCGGCTTCGTTGCACGCCGCCACATCCAGGACCGAGAAAATGGCGAATGGCCCGCGTGGGTGACTTTCGAGAAGGAAGGCCAGGCCACTCGGCGCATCCGCCACGGCATCGGCACCTTCAGGTCCGAAGAAGAGCTTCTCTCGAACTGCGTTGCCTTTGCTCATCGCATGATCGACGAAGGAAAGACGGGCTTTCGCCTCTGAACCGCGGGGCCTCGACGCTGGGCCCTCGCACTCTCAGGCGGCGCGCACGCTCACAGCGCCGCGCTTGACGCTCACCGAGCCGCCGCCGGGCCTCTCAGAGGCTGCCGAAGCCGGTCTGGCCGATGACGACATGCTCGCGTTCGACCCGAGGCTTCGGCTGTCGTCGCGGCTTCTCCGCCCGCAGGATGGCCAGCATGGCCATGAGGGCAGCGCCGGCACCGATGCCGGCTATGAAAACGAAAGCGATAAAGAAAGGGTCGGATGCTCGCATGCGGTCCTAACGTAAGTTCGCACCCCACGGTTTACAGGGGGTTACACATATACGTTTGTACCGCAAGCCAGCAGGGACCGGAAGAGCAGAGCCCCCACCCGTGACGGGCGTGCTACAGAACCCTGGCCCGCTTGGGTGGGCCCCGGCGCGGAGGCTTCCTGCTGCTCAGGCTGGCGAGGGCCCGTTCCACGTCCCGTTGGGGCAGCAGCTGCGATTTGCCGCAGTTCTTGCAACGGTAGGGTTTCAGCCACGGAAAAAAGCGCATCCAGGCCTGCTGCGGGCTGCTGTCCAGATGCTCGATGCTGCAGGGGCAGGGCGAAAACGGGTTGGCCATGAAATTCCCGGCGCGGGCGCGGTGTTGCGTGGTCCCTGGGAGGCTCTCCGGCCATCCGCCGAGAATTGTTGCAGTGCATTGTTAAATCTCTCTTAGAGGCGCCCGCCGGGCATCAGACCTGTCCTTCCCGCTTCGACCGCATCGGCGCCATGCGCCCCTGCACCAGGCTGCGCCAGGCCCATTCCAGGGGGCCGAGCCGGTAGCGCCGCAGCCACCAGCAGCTCGCGGCCGCTTGCAATGCCAGGATCGCCATGCAGGCCACGGCGAGGCCCGCCACGCCGAACTTCGGGCACAGGCCCGGGCCGACGCCGTAGAACAGGCTCAGGCCCACCAGCATCTGCACGAGACCATTGCTCCATGCCATGCGCCCCAGCGGTGTCAGCTTGCGCAGCCGGCGCCGCCAGGCGGCATGCTGGAACAGCAGCACGAAGGCCGCGATGCAGAAAAGCCCCTGGGCCAGCGCCGCCACCGCGTGCGGCAGGCCGGTCGCGAATCGGCCCGTTGAAACGTGCAGCGCGAGCAGCAAGCTCGTCGCGAGGCTCGCCAGCAGCAGCCGGCGCCAGAACCGCCGATGGGCCACCGACTGCCGCAGCGCGTCCGCATGACCCAAGACAAGGCCGGCCAGCAGTGCCCCCAGCACGAGGAGCGGCCACGAGACGGCGGCACCCGTGAAGTCGAGCGGCGAGAAGCCGCGCAGGCCCACGACCGGCACGCCGAACAACGCGAAGCCGCGCAAGGCATCGACGAGTTCGAGCCGGCGCGGCCTGGCGTCTTCCGCGGTGGCGGCGGTGCGGGCCATTGGCCAGGTCGAAGAAAGAGGAAGAGGCGGCGTGGCGAGTCCGAGGGTCATCGATGTGCGGCAGGGTCTGCGAAGCGATGGAGGGAACCCGGCATGGCGCGGCAGGCCGCCAGGTGCGAGACGCCGTGGCCGTGGGCGATGCGCGTCGGCCACTGATGCTAGGCAGGCGCATTGCCTCAACATTACGCAGGCTGCGTGGGGTCGTCGCCTCGTGGTAGAAACCGCCGCCCGCATCGCCTTCCGGTGCGGCCATCCCCTTGTCACACCCACCCGCTTCGTCCGCCTCTTTGCCCGCAGACCGCATCGGCCGCGCATGGCCGACGCTCGTCCTCTGGCTCACGCTCGGTTTCGCGCTGCTGCTGGGCGGTTGCGCGGGCCTGCCCACCGAGGTCGCGCGCCGGTCGTCGGTGACGATCCCGAACGGCGCCGACACCACGCTCGGCCGCCTCGTGGCGGGGACCGCGCCGCGCAGCGCGGATGAACCGCTCAGCGGCTTCCGCCTGCTGCCGATGGCGCAGTTCTCGCTGCATGCGCGCATCGAGCTGATCCGCCGCGCCGAGCGCTCGATCGACGTGCAGTACTACCTGGTGCAGAACGACGAGACCGGCCGCTACCTGCTGCGCCACCTGCGCGACGCGGCCCAGCGCGGCGTGCGCGTGCGCCTGCTGGTCGACGATCTCTACACGGCCGGTGCCGATCCGCTGTTCCGGGGCCTGGCCGCGTATCCGAACGTCGAAGTGCGGATGTTCAATCCGTTCCCCGCCGGGCGCGAGTACTTCGGCACGCGCTGGACCGCGTCGCTGCTCGACTTCAACCGCGTGCACCGCCGCATGCACAACAAGCTGTTCGTGGTCGACGACACGATGGCGGTGATGGGCGGGCGCAACATCGCCAACGAGTACTTCCTGCGCGACGGCGGCTCGAACTTCATCGACATCGACACGCTGGTGGCCGGGCCCGTGGTCCACAAGCTGTCCTCGCTGTTCGACATCTACTGGAACAGCCCCTACGTCTACCCGATCGAGTCGCTGGTGTCGGCCGACGGCGCATCGCCGCAGGCACTGCGCTCGCGCTTCGACGAACTCACGAGCGGGCCGGGCACGCCCGAGCCCGAACAGCCTTCGGCCACCGATCTGCTGGGCCACCATCCGCTGGCCGCCGACCTCGACGCAGGCCAGTTGCAACTGGCCTGGGCGCGCGCCGAGGCTTACGCGGACGCGCCCGCCAAGGCGCTGGCGCCCGAGGAGAGCCGCGGCGCGCCGGCCGACGTCTCGCCCGACAGCGTGCAGTTCAACCTGCAGCGCCACTTGCGCGGCGCGCGCACCGAAATCATGCAGACCACGCCCTACCTGATCCCGGGGCGCGGCGGCATGGAAACCATCCGGCACGTGCGCGGCAACGGCGTGGGCTACATCATGGTCACCAACTCGCTGGCGGCCACCGACGAGTCGCTGGTGCACATCGGCTACCGCCGATACCGCGCCGAGATGCTGCGCCTGGGCGTGGCGCTCTACGAGCTCAGTCCCAAGCGGGTCGAGCAGAGCCGGCGCTTCGGCATGTACGAGACCTCGAGCGGCCGGCTGCACGGCAAGTCGGCGGTGATCGACGGGCGCACGGTCTTCATCGGCTCGATGAACTTCGATCCGCGCTCGGTGCTGCACAACACCGAGATCGGTCTCTTCATCTTCAGCCCGCAGATCGCGCAGCAGCTCAACAGCCTGATCGGCTTCATCCGACTCGACGGCGCCTACCAGCTGCAGCTCGGGCCGCGCGGTGGCATCGAATGGGTGAGCCCGGCCGCGGGCGATGGCGCCGACACCATCCTGCACACCGAGCCCGAGACGAATTTCTGGGCGCGCTGGCGGCTCGAGCTGCTCGCTCCGCTGGTGCCCGAGAGTCTGCTGTGAGGCTCGCTTACTGCTGCAGCCGGCCGCTCAGGTAGGGCTCGGGATCGACGGCCACGCCGTTCTTGCGGATCTCGAAGCGCAGCTTCACGCGGTTGGCATCGCCGCCCGATCCCATCTCGGCGATCTTCTCGCCCTGGCGCACCACCGCGCCTTCCTTCACGAGGATGGTGCTCGCGTGGGCATAGGCGGTGAGGAAGGTCTCGTTGTGCTTGACGATGACCATGTTGCCGTAGGCGGCCAGCTCGTTGCCCACGTACACCACGCGGCCGTCGGCCGAGGCCACGATCGGGTCGCCGAGGTTGCCGGCGATGTCCACGCCCTTGTTGCGCACGCCGTCGAAGCGGCCGATGGTGGTGCCGGCGGCGGGCCGGATGAACATGGCCTGGCGTTGCGGCGGGGCCGTCGTGGTGCGACCGGGCTGCTGCATGGGCGGCAGTGGCGTGGTCGTACAGGCGGCGATGCCGGCGGCGAGCAGCGCCGCGGCGCCGATTCGGAAAACGGAAGTCTGAAGGTGCATGGCGCTCGGTTGGAACGGGGGCGTTCTGAAGGGTTCCTTCGGATCTCGGGGCCGGGTGGTCCCGGCCGGTCGATGCTAGCAAAGTCGCCGGCACGTTCCCATCGGGCCGGCAGGGACTTCCCGCGCGCGGCTTCAGGCGATCACTTCAGCGGGATCGGCGTGCCGCGGTCGATCGGCACCGCGGTGACGCTGTTCTTCGGCGAGCCGTCGATCAGCAGGTCGGAGTAGGTGAGGTAGATCAGCGTGTTGCGCCGTGCGTCGACCATGCGCACCACGCGCAGCCGCTTGAACAGCACCGACAGCCGTTCGCTGTAGACCTCCTCGCGCTTGGGCAGCGGCTGCGTCACGTTCACCGGGCCGACCTGGCGGCAGGCGATCGAGGCCTCGGCCTTGTCCTCGGCCACGCCGAAGGCGCCCGCGATGCCGCCGGTCTTGGCGCGCGAGACATAGCAGGTCACGCCGTTGACCTTGGGGTCGTCGTAGGCCTCGATCACGATCTTGTGGTCGGGGCCGATCAGCTTGAAGGCGGTGTCGACCTCGCCCACGGTCTCGGCATGGGCCGCGGTGGCGGCCAGCAGGGCGGCGGCGAACGCGAGCGCCGCGCCGCGTCGAAGGGAGATGGCGTGCTTCATCGGTTCAGACGATGTCGATCGTGTGGACGCGGTCGAAACTGCCGCGGCGCCGATCCTCGAAGTAGTGCTGCAGCGCCTCGCGCACCGTGCGGAAGGCGATCTCGTCCCAGGGAATCTCCTCCTCGGCGAAGAGCTTCGCTTCGATGGTCTCGTGGCCCGGATCGAAGCGGTCGTCGAGCAGGCGCGCACGGTAGAACAGATGCACCTGTCCCACGCGCGGCACGCTCATCACCGCGAACAGGCCCTCGATCTCGAAATTGGCACCGGCTTCCTCGTCGGTCTCGCGCGCCGCGCCCTGGGCCGTGGTCTCCTCGAGCTCCATGAAGCCCGCCGGCAGCGTCCATTTGCCCCAGCGCGGCTCGATGTTGCGCTTGCACAGCAGCACCTTGTCGCCGAGCACGGGGATGGTCCCCACCACGTTGAGCGGGTTCTCGTAGTGGATCGTGTTGCAGGCCGGGCAGACGGCGCGTTCCTTGGTGTCGCCGTCGTCGGGCACGCGGTAGACCACCGCGGTGCCGCAGTTCTTGCAATGCTTGATGGGGATGCGCAGCAGCATGGGGCGGGCGTGCTCGCGGCCTCAGACGATCTTGACGGTCAGCACGGGCAGGCCGGCGACTTCGCCCACCAGCGTGTCGCCCGCGACCACCGCCGCCACGCCTTCGGGCGTGCCGCTGTAGATCAGGTCGCCGGGCTGCAGCTCCCAGGCGGCCGACAGATGCTCGATGGTCTCGGCCACGTTCCAGATCAGCTTGCTCACGTTGCTGCGCTGGCGATCGCTGCCGTTCACCTGCAGCGAGATCTCGGCCTTCTCGGCGTCGCCGGCCTGCGCCACCGGCACGATCGGGCCGATCGGCGCGCTCTGCTCGAAGCCCTTGCCGATGTCCCAGGGGCGGCCCTGCTTCTTCATCTCGTTCTGCAGGTCGCGGCGGGTCATGTCCAGGCCCACGGCATAGCCGAAGATGTGCTTGTGTGCGTCGGCGGCCGCGATGTTCTTGCCGCCGGTGCCGATGGCCACCACGAGTTCGATCTCGTGGTGCAGGTTCTTGGTCAGCGTGGGGTAGTCCACGGTGCCGGTCTGGCCGGCCTCGACCACCACGGCGGCGTCGGCGGGCTTCATGAAGAAGAACGGCGGTTCGCGGCCGGTGAAGCCCATTTCCTTGGCGTGATCTTCGTAGTTGCGGCCCACGCAGTAGATGCGGTGCACCGGGAAGCGGGCGGTCTGTCCGACGACGGGAACGGAAACGGTCGCAGGCGGGGCGAAGACGAACTCGGAGGCCATGGAAAAGTATCCTTTGGAGGCGAAGCGGGAGAGGGGGAAGCCGGCAGTGTGCCAGAGGCGCCGGCCGGCCGCCGGGCACCGGGGGCGGCCATCGGGGTATGCGGGCCGAGGTGCCGCGTTCAGGGCGCAGAATACGGCCCGTTTTCCGCCCCGCCACCGCTTCGCTCCTCCCCATGCCCCTTCGATTCGGAAAAGCCGGCAAGGCCCAGGCCTGCAACGACCTCGGCAACACGCGCCAGGACGACGGCGACGAGGACGGCGCGCTGCAGGCCTATGCCGAGGCCAGCAGCCACCGTCCCGACTGGGCCGTGCCCTGGTACAACGCCGGCCTGATCCACAAGTACCGCGGCGACTGGGCCGCCTCGCTCGAGGCCAATGCGCGCGCCGTGCAGTGCGATCCGGGCAACGAGGGCGCGGTCTGGAACCTCGGCATCGCCGCCACCGCGCTCGGCGACTGGACCACGGCGCGGCGCGCCTGGCGCCTCTACGGCATCCCGCTGGCCGAGGGCGAGGGCCCGGTCGACCACTTCGCCGGCCTGACGCCGATCCGCGTGCATGGCGACGAGGCCAGCGAGGTGCTGTGGGCCGACCGCATCGATCCCGCGCGCGCCATCCTGCGCAACGTGCCGCTGCCGGGCTCGGGCCACCGCTACGGCGACCTCGTGCTGCACGACGGCGCGCCCAATGGCTACCGGCTGCACCAGGGGCGCGAGGTGGCGGTGTTCGATGCGCTCGCGTTGATCGCGCCTTCCGACTACGCCACCTTCGAGCTCTGGATCGAGGAGGCGTCGCAGGACGAGATCGACACCCTGATCGCGCGCTTCCACGCGGTGGGCGACGGCGCCGAGAACTGGAGCCTCGGCATCCGCATGCTGTGCGCGGCCTGTTCCGAAGGCCGGCCCTACGGCGACGGCGAGGGCCACGAACATCCGGCCGACCAGACCGTGGGCCCGCGCGGGCCCTGGCGCCTGGGCCTGGCCACGCGCGGGGAGGCCGCGGCCCGCGCCCTGCTCGACGACTGGCAGCGGGAACATCCCGCGGCCGCCCCGCGCGACCTGCGCTGCGTGCTTGCCGCAGCGCCCCGCTCATGAATCGCACCGACGCTATCCTCGAAACCATGACCATGAAGCTGCACAACTACTTCCGCTCCTCCTCCTCGTTCCGCGTGCGCATCGCGCTCGAGCTCAAGGGACTCGACTACGAATACATCCCCGTGCACATCGCGCGCGGAGAGCACCGCACCGGCCCGTACGCGGCGATCTCGGCCGACAAGCTGGTGCCGATGCTGGAGGACGAGGGCGAGCGCTTCTCGCAGTCGCTGGCGATCATGGAGTACCTCGACGAGGTGCATCCCGAGCCGCCGCTGCTGCCGAGCGATCCCGCGGGCCGCGCCCACGTGCGCGCGCTGGCGCAATCGATCGCCTGCGAGATCCATCCGCTGAACAACCTGCGCGTGCTCAAGTACCTCGTGAAGGAACTCAAGCTCGACGAGGAAGCCAAGAACGCCTGGTATCGCCACTGGGTGCGCGACGGCATGCTGGCCTTCGAGCGCCAGCTCGCGCTGCAGCCCGCCAGCACCTTCTGCTGGGGCGAGAAGCCCACGCTGGCCGACTGCTGCCTGGTGCCGCAGGTCTTCAACGGCCGCCGCTTCGACTGCGACTTCAGCGACCTGCCGCGCAGCATGGCGGCCTTCGACGCCTGCATGCAGCTCGACGCCTTCCAGCGCGCGCAGCCCTCGCAGTCGCCCGACGCGGAGGCCTGATGGCGCAGCCCTGGCTGGTGCCCGACTGGCCGGTGCCGGCCCATGTGCGCGCCGTCTGCACCACGCGCGAGGGCGGCGTCTCGCAGGGGCGCTATGCCAGCTTCAACCTCGGCGACCACGTCGGCGACGACCCGGCCCATGTCGCGGCCAACCGCGCGCGGCTGCGCGAGGCGATCGGCACGCGGCCGGTGTTCCTGCAGCAGGTGCACGGCACGGGCCTGGTGTCGCTCGACGCGCCGGACGTGGCCGACGGCACCGCGGCCGATGCCTGCACCGCCACGGTGCCGGGCACGGCCTGCACGATCATGGTCGCCGATTGCCTGCCGGTGCTGTTCTGCGATACCGAGGGCCGGCGCGTGGCGGCCGCCCATGCGGGCTGGCGCGGGCTCGCGGGCGGGGTGCTGGAGCAGGCCTTCCGCGCCTTCGAGGACGACGGGCAAGCCGGCAGCGACGTCGTCGCCTGGCTCGGCCCCTGCATCGGCCCCTCGGCCTTCGAGGTCGGCGCCGAGGTCAAGGCCGCCTTCGAGGCCCATGCGCTCGAGGCCGCCGGCTGTTTCCGGCCGGGCGCCGCGCCGGGCAAGTGGCTGGCCGACCTGCCAAGGCTCGCACGCCAGCGGCTGCGCGCGCTCGGCATCGAGCGGATCCACGGCAACGACGGCGGCGATGCCTGGTGCACCGTGCGCAATGCCTCAGGGTTCTTTTCGCACCGGCGCGACGGGGTCAGCGGGCGTTTCGCCGCGCTGGTCTGGAAGGTCTGAATGTCCGGCCTGCGCCGCCCGTTCCTCGGCGGCCGCGCGCCGCGCCGCCTCCTGCGCGGCCAGTTCCTTTTCCTTCAGCGCCCGGCGCCGCGCGGGCGTGCTCATCAGGTAAACCACCAGTGTCACGGGGGCGAGCCCGTACAGTAGAAAGGTGATGATGGCGCCGAGCACGGTGCCGGTGGTGTTGGTGGCCTGGGCCACCGCCATCATCAGCACCACGTAGAGCCAGCCGATCACGACGAGATGAATGAACATGGGAAAAGGAGAGCGGGGCGAACGAAAGAGGAAGTAAAGCGTGTTTCCACACCGGCCGTGCGATGACGGCCACCGGGGTCCGGACCGCGCCGGCGCGGCGTTGTGAGCGTCTTGCGAATGCAGCATACTCAAACGACGCAAAGCCATCCGGATCGATTTCAGGCGAGGAGCAGGAGACACCATGACGAAAGCAACGGGGGCCGACGCGTTCGAACCCTTTCAACAGGCGCTCACCCAGGGGTGGCGCAAGGCGCTGGAGTCCTTCCAGCAGCCGGCCGGGCAGGGCGCCTGGACCGGCAATGGCAAGCCCCTATGGCAGATGCCGCAAATACCTGAGATGCCCGGCATGCCCTCTTTGGGCGCGATGCCGGAATTGCCCAAGTTCTCGATCGATCCCGCGGCGCTGCAGGCCATCCAGCAGCAGTACATCTCCGAGGCCACCGCGCTCTGGGGCCAGGGCTTCCAGGCCAGGCCCGAGGGCGACCGGCGCTTCGCCGGCGAGGCCTGGAGCGGCAACCCGCTGTCGGCCTTCTCGGCCGCGATCTACCTGCTCAATGGCCGCACGCTGCTGAAGATGGCGGAGGCCATCGATGCCGACGAGAAGACCAAGGCGCGGCTGCGCTTCGCGGTCGAGCAGTGGATGGCGGCCTCGTCGCCGAGCAACTCGCTGGCCTTCAATGCCGAGGCGCAGAAGAAGGCCATCGAGACCCAGGGCGAGAGCATCGCCAAGGGCATCCAGAACCTGCTGCACGACGTGCGCCAGGGCCACCTGAGCATGACCGACGAGAGCGCCTTCGAAGTGGGGCGCAACGTCGCCACCACCGAGGGCGCGGTGGTGTTCGAGAACGCGTTCTTCCAGCTGCTCGAGTACAAGCCGCTGACCGCCAAGGTCTACGAGCGCCCGTTCCTGCTGGTGCCGCCGTGCATCAACAAGTTCTACATCCTCGACCTGCAGCCCGAGAACTCGCTGATCCGCTATGCCAACGAGCAGGGCCACCGCGTGTTCGTGGTGAGCTGGCGCAATCCCGACGAATCGCTCGCGCAGGCCACCTGGGACGACTACATCGAGCAGGCCGCGATCGAGGCCATCCACCGCGTGCAGGAGATCAGCGGCAGCCCGCAGATCAACACGCTGGGCTTCTGCGTCGGCGGCACCATCCTGTCGACCGCGCTCGCGGTGCTGGCCGCGCGCGGCGAGAAGCCGGCCGCCTCGGTCACCTTGCTGACCACCTTCCTCGACTTCAGCGACACCGGCATCCTCGACATCTTCGTCGACGAGCCCATGGTGCAGTACCGCGAGATGCAGCTCGGCAAGGGCGGCCTGCTGCCCGGCGGCGACCTGGCGTCCACTTTCAGCTTCCTGCGTCCCAACGACCTGGTCTGGAACTACGTGGTGGGCAACTACCTCAAGGGCGAGACCCCGCCGCCCTTCGATCTGCTCTACTGGAACAGCGACGCCACCAACCTGCCGGGTCCGTTCTACGCCTGGTACCTGCGCAACACGTACCACGAGAACAAGCTGGCCGAGCCCGACGCGCTCACGGTCTGCGGCGAGAAGATCGACCTGCGCCGCATCGACATCCCGGCCTACGTCTACGGCTCGCGCGAGGACCACATCGTGCCGATCGGCGGCGCCTACGCCTCGACCCAGATCCTGCCGGGCAAGAAGCGCTTCGTGATGGGCGCCTCGGGCCACATCGCGGGCGTGATCAACCCGCCGGCCAAGAACAAGCGCAGCCACTGGATCCGTGCCGACGGCAAGCTGCCGAAGACCCAGGCCGAATGGCTGGCCGGCGCGCAGGAGCATCCGGGCAGCTGGTGGACCGACTGGTCCCAGTGGCTCAAGGGCCACGCGGGCAAGCAGATCCCCGCGCCCAAGACCTACGGCAAGGGCAAGGCCTACCAGGCCATCGAGCCCGCCCCGGGTCGCTACGTCAAGGCCCGCGCCTGACACTTGCATTACCGAATTTCAAATCACCTCAACGGAGAACCTCATGGAAGACATCGTCATCGTTTCGGCCGCGCGCACCGCCGTCGGCAAGTTCGGCGGCTCGCTCGCCGGCATCGCGGCCACCGAACTGGGCGCCATCGTCATCAAGGAAGTGATCGCGCGTGCCAACCTCACGCCCGAGCAGGTCGGCGAAGCCATCATGGGCCAGGTGCTCGCGGCCGGTGCCGGCCAGAACCCCGCGCGCCAGGCGTGGCTCAAGAGCGGCGGCGCCAAGGAAACGCCCGCGCTCACGATCAACGCCGTCTGCGGCTCGGGCCTGAAGGCCGTGATGCTCGCGGCCCAGGCGGTTGCCACGGGTGACAGCGACATCGTCGTGGCCGGCGGCCAGGAGAGCATGAGCCTCGCACCGCACGTGCTGCCGAACTCGCGCAACGGCCAGCGCATGGGCGACTGGAAGCTGGTCGACACCATGATCGTCGACGGCCTGTGGGACGTCTACAACCAGTACCACATGGGCATCACGGCCGAGAACGTGGCCAAGAAGTACGGCATCGACCGCGCCGCGCAGGACGAACTGGCGCTCGCCAGCCAGACCAAGGCCGCCGCCGCGCAGGACGCCGGCAAGTTCAAGGACGAGATCGTTCCCGTCACCATCCCGCAGAAGAAGGGCGACCCGATCGTCTTCGACAAGGACGAGTTCATCAACCGCAAGACCAGCGCCGAAGGCCTGGCCGGCCTGCGCCCCGCCTTCGACAAGGCCGGCGGTGTGACCGCGGGCAATGCCTCGGGCCTGAACGACGGCGCCGCCGCCGTGCTCGTGATGACCGCCAAGAAGGCGGCCGCCCTCGGCCTCAAGCCGCTGGGCCGCATCGCCAGCTACGCCACCGCCGGCCTCGACCCCGCGATCATGGGCATGGGCCCGGTGCCGGCCTCGACCAAGGCGCTGCAGCGCGCCGGCTGGAAGGCCGCCGACCTCGACCTGCTCGAGATCAACGAAGCCTTCGCCGCGCAGGCCTGCGCCGTGAACAAGGAAATGGGCTGGGACATCAACAAGGTCAACGTCAACGGCGGCGCCATCGCCATCGGCCATCCGATCGGCGCGTCGGGCTGCCGCATCCTGGTGACGCTGCTGCACGAGATGCAGCGCCAGAACGCCAAGAAGGGCATCGCCTCGCTGTGCATCGGCGGCGGCATGGGCGTGGCGCTCACCATCGAGCGCTGACCCCTCGGCGCGCCGTCGTCGTTGCTCAGAGCGACATCGACGGCCGCTGCGCCATCGCCGCGCGCCAGCGCATCAGCTCGGGGTGTTTCTCCCCGGGCTTCACGCGCACGATGCGCGCGAAATCCACCGCCACCACGGCGGTGATGTCGGCCAGGCTGAAGCGGTCGGTCGCGATGAACTCGCGGCCGGCCAGCCGGTCGTTCAGCGTCTCGAAGAAATGCTGCACCCGCGCCAGCCCGCGCTGCGCGAGCTCGGGGATCTGCGCGTAGTTCACCGGGCCCGGCAGCGCACGGTCGGCCATGGCCGGCGAGCCGTTGCGCAGGGTCTCGGCGATCGCCAGCAGGCCCTCGAATTCCACGCGCCAGTTCCAGCTCGCGACCTCGGCCTTCTCGGCCGGCGTGCGGCCCATCAGCGGCGGCTCGGGATGGCGCGCCTCGGCCCAGGCCGCGATGGCGGCGTTGTCGGTCAGCAGGCCGTCTTCGGCGGTGCGCAGCGCCGGCACCGTGCATTGCGGATTGATCGCGCGGTAGGCCGCGCCCAATTGCTCACCACGAACCAGGTCGACCTGCACCGTCTCGTGGGCAATGCCCTTCTCGGCCAGCAGGATGCGCGCGCGGCGCGGACTCGGCGCGGTGGCGCAGTCATAGAGAATGTTCATCGTCTGTCCAACTCCTGGAACTCATTGCATGAATGGCACGACCGCCTATACGCCGCCCACCGTCTGGTCCTGGAACAAGGAAAGCGGCGGCCGCTTCGCGAACATCAATCGCCCGATCGCGGGTGCCACCCATGAGAAGGACCTGCCGGTGGGACGGCATCCGCTGCAACTCTATTCGCTGGCTACGCCCAATGGCGTGAAAGTGACGGTGATGCTCGAGGAACTGCTGGCGCTGGGCCACGCGGGCGCCGAGTACGACGCCTGGCTGATCCGCATCAGCGAGGGCGACCAGTTCGGCAGCGGCTTCGTGGCCGTCAATCCCAACTCCAAGATTCCCGCGCTGCTGGACCGCAGCGGCGCCACGCCGATCCGCGTCTTCGAGTCGGGCGCGATCCTGCAGTACCTGGCCGAGAAGTTCGGCAATGCCTTCCTGCCGACCGAGCGCGCGGCGCGCGCCGAATGCCTGTCGTGGCTGTTCTGGCAGATGGGCAGCGCGCCCTATCTGGGCGGTGGCTTCGGCCACTTCTATGCTTACGCGCCGACCAAGATCGAGTACGCGATCGACCGCTTCGCGATGGAGGTCAAGCGTCAGCTCGACGTGCTCGATCGCCGGCTGGCCGAGAGCCGCTACCTCGCGAGCGACGACTACACCATCGCCGACATCGCGGTCTGGCCCTGGTACGGCGCCCTCGCCAAGGGGCAGCTCTACGAATCGGGCGAGTTCCTGCAGGTGAGCGAATACAAGAACGTGCTGCGCTGGAACGACGAGATCGCGCAGCGCCCCGCGGCGCAGCGCGGCCGCATGGTCAACCGCGCCTGGGGCCAGCCCGAGAGCCAGCTGCACGAGCGCCACGACGCGGGCGACTTCCAGACCCGCACGCAGGACAAGCTCGGCGCCAACCCGGGCTGAGCCTGTTCATCTTGTACACCGCCCGTTTTTTGAGCAAAGTGTGGAATCCCTTTATAAAACAACGACTTAAATTCGTTTTACAAGGCTCCACATGAGTTGTCCCCAAAGTTGTGCACAGAAAGTGGGGATGAAGCGGCGGAACTCAGGAGTCACGTGCAAGTAGGCGCAGTCCCACGGAAAATCTCCCTCAGGCGCCGGCTGCATCGGCCGCGTAGTGGCGGCATAGCGTGTCCACCAGCGCCTGCGCATACACCGGCAGCGCCGCGCGTTCGCGCACCAGCAGATAGCGCTCGCGCACGCACCAGGCGTCGCTGAGCTCGATCAGCGCGAGCTTCATGCCCTCCTGGTTGCGGCGCGCGGCCGACTCGGGCACGACGCCGATGCCCACGCCGCTGCCGATCATCAGGCACATGGCGTCGAAGCTGCCGAGCTGGATGCGCAGCTTCTGGCGCTTGCCGATGCGGTCCGTGACCTGCCCCAGGAAGGCCTGCAAGGTGCTGCCCTGCTGCATGCCGATGGCGTCCTCATCGAGGGTCTCGGCGAAGGCGATGGTGCGCAGGTGCGCGAAGCGGTGCTGGCGCGAGGTCACGAGCACCAGCCGGTCGGTGCTGAAGTGGATCGATTCCAGGCCCAGGGTGTCGACGCTGCCCGCGACGATGCCGATGTCGGCGCGCCCGTCGCGCACGCCGCGCGGTATCTGAGCGTTCGGTTTTTCCTGAAGGTCGACGTTGATGCGCGGATTGGCGGCGAGGAAGGCCGGCAGGATCTCGGGCAGGAAGTCGGTCACGGCCGTGGTGTTGGCGAACACGCGCAGGTGGCCGCGCAGGCCACCGCCATATTCGAGCAGGTCTGTGCGCAGCTGGTCGGTCTGGTTCAGCAGCAGTCGTGCATGGTGCAGGAAGGCCTCGCCCGGCGGCAGCAGGCGCACGCCGCGCGCCTCGCGCTGCAGCAGCTGCAGGCCGGCCTGGTTCTCGAGCGCCTTGATGCGGGCGCTCGCCGCGGCCAGCGACAGGTGCTGCCGGTCGGCCGCGCGCGTGAGGCTGCCGAGCTCGGCCGTGGCCACGAACAGGCGCAGGTCGGTGAGGTCGAAAAGCATGGCCCGATGGTAGCAAGCGACCGCGAGGCTTCGGCAAGACCGAAGGCTGGGTTCCGAAATCGGAGATTGCGCCGAGGTGGAGGCGCGGCGCACCATGCCGCCATGGCCGGGGAGCACCGCGGCCCTTACAACACACCGGAGACAGGCATGGGTTCTCGCGCAACGGCGCTTTCTTCTTCTCTTTTCTCGTGGTTCGCGGCGGCATCGATCGCCGTGCTGTCGGCCGGCGCCTCGGCGCAGCCGGCGGCCAGCACCTATCCCACGCGCCCCGTCACCTTGATCGTGCCGCAGGCCGCGGGCGGCACCAACGACATCGTCGGCCGGCTCGTGGGCCAGAAGCTCGGCGAGCTGCTCGGCGTCGGCGTGGTGGTCGACAACCGCCCGGGCGCGGGCGGCAACATCGGCACGCAGCTCGCAGCCAAGGCACCGAAGGACGGCCAGACGCTGTTGATGACCATCAGCAGCAGCCAGGCGATCAACCCCGCGCTCTATCGCAACCCGGGCTTCGATCCCGAGAAGGACTTCAAGCCCGTGGGCCTGATCGGCGCCGTGCCCAACGTGCTGCTGGTCAACCCCGGCTTCGCCGCCAAGACCCTGCCCGAGCTGCTGGCGCTCGCGCGGCAGAAGGGCGCGCATTACCAGTACGCCTCGGCCGGCAACGGCACGCTCAACCACCTGCTCGGCGAGATGCTCAACAGCATGGCCGGCCTCTCGCTCGAGCACGTGCCCTACAAGGGCGTGGCGCCGGCCATCAACGACGTGCTCGGCGGCCAGTTGCCGATCGTGTTCGCGAGCCTGCCCTCGGCGCTGCCGCACATCAAGGCCGGCAAGCTGCGCGCGCTGGCCGTCAGCGGCGCGAAGCGTTCGCCGGCGCTGCCCGACGTGCCCGCCATCGCCGAGGCGGTGCCGGGCTACGACGGCACCCTGTGGATCGGACTGTTCGCGCCCGCCGGCGTGCCGGGCGAGGTGCTCGCGAAGCTGCAGGACACCATGCACAAGGCGCTGGCCGCGAAGGACCTGCGCGAGAAGCTCGAGCAGCAGGGCGTGGAGGTCGCGCCGCCGACCTCGCCCGAGCAGTTCGCGGCGCTGCTGCACGACGACCTCGGCAAGTGGGCGCGCATCGTCAGGCAATCGGGCGCCTCGGTCGATTGACCCGGATTCAGGAGAACGGATGACCCCACACGACACCCCCGCCATCGACGCCGCCGCGCTCGCCGGCCTGCAGGCCTGGCAGGGCCGCAGCGAAAGCCTGCACGACCAGATCGTCGCGAGCCCGGTGCGCGCGCTCTCGGCCACGCTCGACCGCGACGATCCCGCGCCGATCGCCGGCACGCCGCTGCCCGCGCTGTGGCACTGGCTCTATTTCCTGCCGCACCACCGCCAGTCCGAGATCGGCCCCGACGGCCATGCGAAGCGCGGCGGCTTCCTGCCGCCGGTGCCGCTGCCGCGCCGCATGTGGGCCGGCGGCCGGCTGCGCTGGGAGGCCGGCAATCCGCTGGCCGTGGGCGACACGGTGGAGCGGCGCTCGACCATCGTCTCGGTCGAGCACAAGACCGGCCGCAGCGGCGAACTGGTGTTCGTGCTGGTACGCCACGAGGTGCACAACGCGCGCGGCCTCGCGCTGACCGAGGAACACGACATCGTCTACCGCGCCGCGCCGCAACCCGGCGAGGCCGCGCCGCCGCCCAAGGCCGCGCCGAAGGACGCCGCCTTCAGTCGCGACATCGTGCCCGACGACGTGCTGCTGTTCCGCTACTCGGCGCTGACCTTCAACGGCCACCGCATCCACTACGACCGGCGCTACGTCACCGAGGTCGAGGGCTATCCGGGCCTGATCGTGCACGGCCCGCTGATCGCGACCCTGCTGGTCGACCTGCTGCGCCGGCACACGGGCGACGCGCCGCTCGCGCGCTTCGAGTTCCGCGCCGTGCGGCCCACCTTCGACATCGCGCCGTTCCGCGTGCATGGCAAGCCCGGCACCGACGGCGGGAGCTTCGCGCTCTGGGCCGAGGACGCCGAGGGCTGGCTCACGATGCAGGCCACCGCGGTGCTGGCCTGAGCTTCTTCTTTTCTCGGGAAATCAAGCAATGACAAGACCCCTCGACGGGATCACGGTGGTGTCGCTCGAACATGCGATCGCGGCGCCTTTCTGCACCCGCCAGCTCGCCGACCTCGGCGCGCGCGTCATCAAGGTGGAGCGCCCGGGCGTGGGCGACTTCGCGCGTGCCTACGACCAGCGCGTGGCCGGCGAGGCCTCGCACTTCGTCTGGGTCAACCGCTCGAAGGAAAGCATCTCGCTCGACCTCAAGCAGCCCGCCGCGCTCGAGGTGCTGCAGGAGCTGGTGGCCGGCGCCGACGTGCTGGTGCAGAACCTCGCGCCGGGCGCCGCGGCACGCATGGGGCTGGGTGCGCAGGCGCTGCAGGCCAAGTACCCGCGGCTGGTCGTCTGCGACATCTCGGGCTATGGCGAGGACGGCCCGTACCGCGACAAGAAGGCCTACGACCTGCTGATCCAGAGCGAGGCCGGCTTCCTCTCGGTCACCGGCACGCCCGAGGAGCCCTGCAAGTCGGGCAACTCCATCGCCGACATCGCCGCGGGCATGTATGCCTACACCGGCATCCTGGCCGCGCTGCTCCAGCGTGGCAAGACCGGCAAGGGCTCGCACATCGACGTCTCGATGCTCGAGTCGCTGGCCGAGTGGATGGGCTTTCCGATGTACTACGCCTACCAGGGCGCGACGCCGCCGCCGCGCAGCGCCGCCTCGCACGCCACCATCTATCCCTATGGCCCGTTCCCCGCGGGCGACGGCGGCACGGTGATGCTCGGCCTGCAGAACGAGCGCGAGTGGAAGCTGTTCTGCGAGAAGGTGCTGCTGCAGCCCGCGCTGGCCACCGACGCGCGCTTCGACAGCAATGCGCGGCGCAACGAACACCGCGAGGAGCTGCGCGCCATCATCGTCGGCCTGTTCGGCGCGCTGAGCACCGCCCAGGTGCTCGAGCGCCTCGACGCCGCCCAGATCGCCAATGCGCGCATGAACGACATGGCCGGGCTCTGGGCGCATCCGCAGCTGCAGGCGCGCGAGCGCTGGCGCCAGGTGGACTCGCCGGCCGGGCCCATTCCCGCGCTGCTGCCGGCCGGGCGCCAGAGCGCCTTCGACTACCGCATGGACGCCATCCCCG
>NZ_JBZAYE010000499.1:0-5577 GCF_058244205.1 Variovorax sp. 20P10.2.4 | reverse complement strand
GCGCCCGGCGCCGCAGGCCACGTCGAGCACGGTGGCGCCCGGCGCGAGCAGATGGCTCCAGCGCACGATCCATTCCGAGGGCGCCGACAGGCCGTGGACCGGGGAAGGGGGATTGGTTACATCTTTCATGGCGCCTTGCGCCCGCCGGGCGCGCGATCGGTCAGAAGCACGACCAGATCTGGTCGACCAGCATCACCGCGAATTCGGGGTGGGTGTAGAGGCTGAACACGCCCGCCAGCGCCAGCGCCGCGGCGGCGAACCAGCCGGTGCGCGCGAGCCGTTGGCGCGAGAGGGGTGTCATGGCCGCCATTGTGATCCCGGCTCAGCCCGCGTATCAGCCCGCGTGCGCGGCGGGCCGGCCCACCGGGCGCGCGATCGCGCTCTCGCGCACCGGCAGGTTGACCAGCGCCGCGAACACGCCGAGCGCGATCGCGAGATACCAGACCACGTCGTAGCTGCCCGTGGTGTCGTAGAGGTAGCCGCCGAGCCAGACGCCGAGGAAGGAGCCGACCTGGTGGCTCAGGAACACGAAGCCGCTGAGCATCGAGAGGTGGGCCACGCCGAAGATGCCCGCCACGATCGCGTTGGTGGCCGGCACCGTCGAGAGCCAGAGGAAGCCCATCGCGGCCGAGAACAGGTAGACGCTCAGCGGCGAGGTCGGCACCACGAGGAACAGCGCGATGGACACCGCCCGCGCGAAATAGATGGCGGCCAGGATCTTGCGCTTGGCGAGCTTCTGGCCCAGCAGCCCCACCGTGTAGGTGCCGAACACGTTGAACAGGCCGATCAGCGCCAGCGCATAGCCGGCCACGTCGGCCGGCAGGCTCTTGTCGCGAAGGTAGGTCGGCATGTGGATGCCGATGAACGCGAGCTGGAAGCCGCAGACGAAATAGCCGGCCATCAGCAGGCCGAAGCTCGGATAGCGGAAGGCCTCGCCCACGGCCTGCAGCACCGACTGCTCGCGCTGCGCGGCCGCCGCTTCGCGCCGCGGCTCGCGCAGCCCGAAGGCCAGCGGCACGATCACCAGCACCAGCACCGCGACCACCG
The DNA here is from genome assembly GCF_058244205.1 of Variovorax sp. 20P10.2.4. Classification (NCBI taxonomy): domain Bacteria; kingdom Pseudomonadati; phylum Pseudomonadota; class Betaproteobacteria; order Burkholderiales; family Comamonadaceae; genus Variovorax; species Variovorax sp. 20P10.2.4. Next base: position 4,530 of record NZ_JBZAYE010000499.1, on the reverse strand, counting down.
CCAGCGCGGTCTGCCAGCCGAACTGGCCGATCAGCCGGCCCTCGACCGGCGCCATCAGGAACTGGCCGAAGGAGCCGGCCGCAGCCGCCACGCCCATCGCCCACGAGCGCCGCTCGGCCGGAATCTGCCGCCCGATCACGCCGTAGATCACCGCATAGGTGGTACCGGCCTGGGCCGCGCCGATCAGCAGGCCGGCGCTCAGCGTGAACAGCAGCGGCGTCGGCGAATGCGCCATGCCCAGCAGGCCCAGCGCATAGAACACCGCGCCGCCGATCAGCACCCGGAACGCGCCGAAGCGGTCGGCCAGCATGCCCGCGAACACCCCGAAGATGCCCCATGAGAGGTTCTGTATCGCCAGCGCGAACGAGAAGGTCTGCCGGCTCCAGTCCTGCGCCTGCGTGATCGGCTGCAGCCAGAGCCCGAAGCCATGGCGGATGCCCATCGAGAGCGTGACGATCATGGCGCCGCAGAACAGCACCTGCCTGATCGAGAGGGTGGGAGTGGAAGGCGATTGCATGCGGCGACTGTAGCCAAGAGCCGGCTTTGGCATGCGCGCCGCTGGCGACAGCCATTGATGATTTATCGGCGGCGTTTCAATGCCGGAACGGCATCAAAGCGGAAATATTTCATGCTGCCGGGTAGAAATTTTTGGTCGCAATTGATTACATTTGCGGGCAACACAAAAAGACGAGGGGGAGGGATTCCCATGGAGCGAACGAACCGCCGCGCCCTGCGCGCGTTGCCGGCCATCCTTGCCACCGCCGCGGCGGCGAGCCTGCTTCCCGCCTGCGCACCCGCGGTGCGCAGCGTGCCGACCCAGCTCTCGGCGGTGGATCCATCGAGCAAACCGGCGGACCTGCGTTTCACCGCGCCGCTGGAGATTCGCCTGCCGACCGGCTACGGACGCCAGATCCCCGCCAGCAGCCGCTGGGTGCCGGCCGGGCGGCTGAGCGAAGGCTCCGTGTACCGCCCCGTCGATCTCGTGTTCAGCATCGAAGGCCAGCAGGTCCACGAGGCCTGGCTGGTCGTTCGCAATGGCGTGCTGCAAGGCTTCTACCTGCCTGCCGAGGCGCGCTTCTCCCTGCTCGATCCCCCAGTACAACTTCCAAAAGGAACTCAACCGTGAGAAGAACCGTTCTGAAATTCGCCGCGCTCGCGGCCGTCGTCGTGCTCGCCGCGGGCTGCGCCAGCGGCGTCAAGTACCAGGACATGGCCGCCTCGATGCCCAGCGTCAAGGCCGGCGAGGGCCGCATCTACTTCTTCCGTTCGTCCTCGATGTTCGGCGCCGCGATCCAGCCCGACATCCGTCTCAACGACACGGTGGTCGGCACCTCCAAGCCGGGCGGCTTCTTCTACGTCGACCGTCCGGCCGGCAACTACGTGGCGGCGGCCGCGACCGAGACCGAGAAGACCGCCAGCTTCACGCTCGCGCCCAACGAGATCAAGTACCTGCGCACCTCGCCGAGCATGGGCCTGATGGTCGGGCGCATCGTCGTCGAGCTCGAGTCGGCCGACAAGGCCAAGGCCGAGCTCCAATCGCTGAGCTACACCGGCACGGTCGCAGCCGCCAAGTAAGGCCTGCATTTCCCGGGTCCGGCGGGCATCGCGCCCCATGCCGGACCCGCCTCGCGCGCTGGCGCTCCCCGAGCTTGCCGCCGCGCACGAGGGCTGTCCTGTACGGGCATCCAGTTGTTTGGCGGCGACTGACTACAATCCGCCCCCATGGCGACTCCCCCCAAGACTCCAACCAGTTCCTCCGACGCCTCCGGCTACTCCGAAGGCTCGATCCGCGTGCTCAAGGGCCTCGAGCCCGTCAAGCAGCGCCCGGGCATGTACACCCGCACGGACAACCCGCTGCACATCATCCAGGAAGTGCTCGACAACGCGGCCGACGAAGCGCTCGCGGGCCACGGCAAGAAGATCAAGGTCACGCTGCACGCCGACGGCTCGGTCAGCATCGAGGACGACGGCCGCGGCATCCCGTTCGGCCTGCATCCCGAAGAGAAGGCGCCCGTGATCGAGCTCGTCTACACCCGGCTGCACGCGGGCGGAAAGTTCGACAAGGGCTCGGGCGGCGCCTACAGCTTCTCGGGCGGCCTGCACGGCGTGGGCGTGTCGGTGACCAATGCGCTGTCGAAGCGGCTCGAGGTGGCGACGCACCGCGAGGGCTCGGTGGCCAGGCTGGCCTTCAGCGGCGGCGACGTGATCGAGGCGCTCGAGGTCCGCAAGCTCGAGGCCGGCGAGCGCAAGCAGGGCACCACGGTGCGCGCCTGGCCCGACGCCAAGTACTTCGAGACCGTCGCGCTGCCGATGGGCGAGATCACCCACCTGCTGCGCAGCAAGGCGGTGCTGATGCCCGGCGTGAGCGTCACGCTGGTCAACGAGAAGACCAAGGAAACGCAGCAGTGGCTCTACAAGGGGGGCCTCAGCGACTACCTGATGCAGACGCTCAACGGCGATCCGGTGATCCCGCTGTTCGAAGGCAGCGGCCATGCCGACAAGAACGCCGACAACTTCGCCGAGGGCGAGGGCGCCGACTGGTGCGTGGCCTTCACCGAGGACGGCCAGCCGGTGCGCGAGAGCTACGTCAACCTGATTCCCACCAGCGCCGGCGGCACGCACGAGAGCGGCCTGCGCGACGGCCTGTTCACGGCGGTCAAGGGCTTCATCGAGCTGCACTCGCTGCTGCCCAAGGGCGTGAAGCTGCTGCCCGAGGACGTGTTCGCGCGCGCCTCCTACGTGCTGAGCGCCAAGGTGCTCGATCCGCAGTTCCAGGGCCAGATCAAGGAGCGCCTGAACTCGCGCGACGCGGTGCGGCTGGTGTCGAGCTTCGTGCGTCCGGCGCTCGAGCTGTGGCTCAACCAGCACGTCGACTACGGCCGCAAGCTCGCCGAACTGGCGATCAAGGCCGCGCAGACGCGCCAGCGCGCGGGCCAGAAGGTCGAGAAGCGCAAGGGTTCGGGCGTGGCCGTGCTGCCCGGCAAGCTGACCGACTGCGAGAGCAAGGACATCAGCCACAACGAAGTCTTCCTGGTCGAGGGCGACTCGGCCGGCGGCAGCGCCAAGATGGGCCGCGACAAGGAAAGCCAGGCCATCCTGCCGCTGCGCGGCAAGGTGCTCAACACCTGGGAGGTCGAGCGCGACCGGCTGTTCGCCAACACCGAAATCCACGACATCTCGGTGGCCGTGGGCGTCGATCCGCACGGCCCCGACGACACGCCCGACCTCAGCGGCCTGCGCTACGGCAAGATCTGCATCCTTTCCGACGCCGACGTGGACGGCTCGCACATCCAGGTGCTGCTGCTCACGCTGTTCTTCCGCCACTTCCCGAAGCTGATCGAAACCGGCCACGTGTATGTCGCGAAGCCGCCATTGTTCCGGGTCGACGCGCCCGCGCGCGGCAAGAAGCCGGCCTCCAAGGTCTATGCGCTCGACGAGGGCGAACTGACCGCCACGCTCGACAAGCTGCGCAAGGACGGCGTGCGCGAAGGTGCCTGGAGCATCAGCCGCTTCAAGGGCCTGGGCGAAATGAGCGCGGAACAATTGTGGGAAACCACGCTCAATCCGGACACCCGGCGCCTGATGCAGGTCCAATTGGGCCGTTTCGACTTCAGCGCCACCCAGGGCGAGATCACCAAGCTCATGGGCAAGGGCGAAGCGGCGGCGCGGCGCGAACTGATGGAACTGCGCGCCGACGACGTCGACATCGATGTTTGATTCCACCCCGCATGTCTCTCCTCAAGCCTTCGTTGCTCCTGGCCTTCCTGCTGCTCGCGCTGCAGGGGCCGGCGCGCGCCGCTGACGTCTACGGCTACATCGACGCCAACGGCGTGGCGCACTTCGCGGCCGAGAAGGTCGACGAGCGCTACCAGGTGTTCTTCCGCGACGGCCAGAGCTTCGACACCACGCAGGGCATCTCGCCGCTCGGCCGCCTGGGCCGCGGCGACCGCAAGCTCGACGGCAAGTTCGATGGCAAGGTGTCGCCGGCCTCGCAGACGCTGCTGGCCATGTTCGAGGCCTCGCCGAGCTACAAGATCGCCAAGAGCGCGCTGCGCGATGCCTCGAACAAGCATGCGATCGACTACGAGCTGCTGCAGGCGCTGATCGCCACCGAGTCGGGCTTCGACGCGCAGGCCGTCTCGCCCAAGGGCGCGCGCGGGCTGATGCAGCTGATGCCCGGCACCGCGCAGCGCTACGGCGTGGCGGGCGACCAGCGCGCGAGCCTCGAGAAGAAGCTGTTCGACCCGCGCATCAACATCGCCGCCGGCTCGCATTACCTGCGCGACCTGATCGCGATGTTCCCGGGCCAGATCGAGCTGGCGCTGGCGGCCTACAACGCGGGCGAGGGCGCGGTGCAACGCGCGGGCAACAAGATCCCGAACTACAAGGAAACGCAGAACTACGTGCAGACGGTGCTGCAGCTCTATGCCTACCTCAAGCCCTCGGTGGCCCGGGGCGGCAGCCCGCGCGGCGGCAAGACGCCGGGGCGCATCCGCATGGAGATGACGGTGCCCGCCGGCGGCGCGATCG
>NZ_JBZAYE010000498.1:0-5586 GCF_058244205.1 Variovorax sp. 20P10.2.4 | reverse complement strand
GCCGCGGCCATCGCGACCCATGTGTGCTTGTGCGAACGCTTCATCGTCTTGTCTCCTGTGTTGTCGTATTCGGGGGTACTCAGACCGCGGCGTGGCCCACGACCTTGCCGGGATTGAAGATGTCGTGCGGATCGAGCGCGCGCTTGATCGCGCGCATCAGCCCAACCGCCTGCGCGCCGTGCTCCTCGACCAGGTACTGCATCTTGTGCAGCCCCACGCCGTGCTCGCCGGTGGAGGTGCCGCCATGGCGCAGCGCGCGCTGCACCAGCCGGTGGCTGAAGGCCTCCGCGGCAGCGTTCGCGGCGGCATCGTCGGGGTCGACCAGCACCAGGCAATGGAAGTTGCCGTCGCCCACATGCCCGAACACCGGCGCCAGCAGCCCGTGTTCGGCGATGTCGGCCTGGGTCTCGTCGATGCACTGCGCGAGCGCCGACAGCGGCACGCAGGCATCGGTCGTGAGGCTGCGGCAGCCGGCCTGGAGCTGCAGGCAGGCGAAGTAGGCGTGATGGCGCGGCGTCCACAGCCGCGAGCGTTCTTCCTGCCGCAGCGCCCACTGGAAGGCGCCGCCGCCATGGCCGGCCACGATCTCGCGCACCAGCTCGGCCTGTTCGTCGATCTGCGCCTTGCTCGCGCCGAACTCGAGGAACAGCGTCGGCTGCTCGGCCAGCGTGGTGCGGCTGTGGGCATTCACGGCGCGGATCGTCAGCGCGTCCAGCATCTCGGCGCGCGCGAGCGGTACGCCGAGCTGGATCGCCTCGATCACCACGTCGACCGCCGCGCGCACCGAGGGGAAATGCACCACCGCCGCCGCATGCGCCTCGGGATGCGGATGCAGCCGCACCGTGGCCTCGGTGATCAGACCCAGCGTGCCTTCGGAACCGCAATAGAGTTGCGTGAGGTTGTAGCCGGCCGAGCTCTTGCGCGCCTGCGTCGCGGTGCGCACCACCTCGCCGTCGGCCGTCACCACCGTGAGGTTCAAGAGGTTGTCGCGCATGGTGCCGTAGCGCACGGTGTTCGTGCCCGAGGCGGCGGTGGCGACCATGCCGCCGATCGAGGCGTCGGCACCGGGGTCGACCGAGAAGAAGAAGCCGCTGTCCGCGAGTGCCGCGTTGAGCTGGCCGCGTGTCACGCCGGCCTCGACCGTGGCCGTGAGGTCGCCGCCGCGGATCGCGAGCACGCGGTTCATGCGCGAGAAGTCGATGCACACGCCGCCCTGCACCGCGAGCAGGTGGCCTTCGACCGACGAGCCCACGCCGAAGCCGATTACGGGCACGCGCTCTCGTGCGCAGGCGCGCACCACGAAGGCGACCTCGTCGGTGCTCTGCACGAACACCACCGCGTCGGGCGGCTGCGGCGCATAGGCCGATTCGTCGGTGCCGTGCTGCAGCAGCACGGCCTGGCTGGTCGACAGGCGTTCCTCGAAACGCCGTTGCAGGAGTGCGAGCAGTTCGGCCGAGGGCGAACGACGCGCAGGGGAGATCACGACCGCATCCATGGGGTGGGACTTTCTGTGGGGAACCGGGAATGAAGCGCCGCGGGCGAACGCCGCGGCGCGAAGGCGAAGGCGAAAACGAAGGCTCAGCGCCGCGCGGCGGCCGGCTTGACCAGCAGCACCAGCACCGCGCCCGCCACCAGCAGGCCCGCGAGCATGTGCAGGCCCGCGTCGGTGCTCTGCGTCGCGTCCTTGATCAGGCCGATGAGGAAGGGCGCGCTGAAGCCCGAGAGGTTGCCGAAGGAGTTGATCAGCGCGATGCCCGCGGCGGCGGCCGCACCGCCCAGGAAGGCCGTCGGCATGCCCCAGAAGATCGGCAGGGTCGACATGATGCCCATGGTGGCGAGCGTGAGCCCGGCCATCGCGAGCACCGCGTTGCCGTGGAAGGCCACGCTGAGCACCAGCCCGATCGCGCCCACGATGGCGGCCAGCGCGCTGTGCCAGCGGTACTCGAGCCGGGGGTCGGCGCTGCGCGCCATCAGGTACATCGCGACCACGCCGAAGGTCCAGGGGATGGCGCTCAACAGGCCGATGTCGAGCGCGCCCTTCACGCCGATCGCCTTGATGATGCTCGGCAGCCAGAACGAAATGCCGTACAGGCCCGAGGTATAGGCGAAGTACACCAGCGCCAGCAGCCAGACGCGGCCGTTGCCCAGCACCGCGAGGATGCGCGGCTCGGCCTTGCCCTGGTTCTCGGCCGCGATGTCGCGCGCGATCAGCTCGCGCTCGGCGGGACTGAGCCACTGCGCGTCCTTCACGCGGTCGTCGAGGTAGCGCCATACGACCAGGCCCAGCGCCACGGTCGGCAGGCCCTGCAGCAGGAACAGCCATTGCCAGCCGGCCCAGCCGTTGACGCCGCCCATGCCCTGCAGGATCCAGCCCGAGATCGGGCCGCCGAGGATGCCCGCGAACGGGATCGCCGCGAGGAACAGCGAGGTCGCCTTGCTGCGCCGCGCGGCCGGGTACCAGTAGGTCAGGTACAGGATGATCCCGGGGAAGAAGCCCGCCTCGGCCGCGCCCAGCAGGAAGCGGATCACGTAGAAGGACATCGGCGAGCTCACGAACATCGTGGCGGCCGACAGCAGGCCCCAGGTGATCATGATCCGCGCGATCCAGCGGCGCGCGCCCACGCGGTGCAGGATCACGTTGCTCGGCACCTCGAACAGGAAGTAGCCGATGAAGAAGATGCCCGCGCCCAGGCCGTACACCGCCTCGCTGAACTGCAGGTCGCCCTGCATCTGCAGCTTGGCGAAGCCGACGTTGACGCGGTCGAGGTAGGCCACGATGTAGCAGACGAAGAGCAGCGGGATGAGCCGCCAGCCGACCTTGCGGTAGACGGCATCGGCGCCGCCGTCCTCTTGCGCCGCCGCTACCCGGGGCCGTGTGATCGCGCTCGTGTTCATGGAGTGGGTGTCTCGCTGTGCTTGTGATTCGGTGCGCCGATGGTCGCGGCGGCACGCGAAGGCGCCGCAGCGGGTTTACGCGCAAGATTCATATGGATTGAAGATCGGCGCATCTCCGATCGAGATGCTTGGCGCGGCCGCCTTGTCCCCACGCGGCGCCGGCCGCGATGCGCGTGCGATCATTTCCTTCGCCCCACCTCCTGCCGCCCATGCCCTCCTTCAACCGCGCCTACCAGCAGACCCTCCAGGCCGGCCGACTCACGCTCGGCCTCATGACACCGATCGCGCGCCCCGACGACGCGATGGCCGACCTCGCCGTCGAGCGCGATCTCGCGCAACGCGCCGACGCGCTGGGCTTCGCGGCGCTGTGGACGCGCGACGTGCCGGTGCTCGCGCCGCAGGGCGAGCGGATGATGCCGACGGCCCCGCTCGACGAGCCCTTCCTCTGGCTCGCCACGCTGGCCGCGGCCACGCAGCGCATCGCGCTCGGCACGGCCGCCGCGGTGCTGCCGCTGCGCCATCCACTGCACCTGGCCAAGGCCGCGCTGTCGCTGAACCGGCTGTCGGGCGAGCGCTTCATCCTCGGGCTCGGCTCGGGCGACCGCGAGGCCGAGTTCGCGATCTTCGGCGAGGACATCGCGCAGCGCGCCGAGACCTTCCGCGAGCGCTGGACGCTGGTGCGCTCGGCCCTCTCGCCGCTGGCTGCCGAGCGCGCCGTGCTGCGCGAGGCCGCGGCCGGCCACGAACTGATGGCGGCGCCGGCCGAACGCATCGGCATGGTGGTGGTGGGGTCGGCGCGACAGTCGCTGCAATGGACCGCGTCCCATGCCGACGGCTGGGCCACCTACCACCGCGACGAGGCGCGCCAGCAGGGCCGCATCGGCCTGTGGCAGACCGCGCTGCGCGAGCGCGCGGGCGGCGAGGCCAAGCCCTTCATCCAGTCGTTGCAGCTCGAGCTGCTCGAGCGCGCCGATGCGCCGGCCGAGCCGATCGAGCTGGGCCTGCGCACCGGGCGCGACGCGCTGGTGGCCTACCTCGACCGGCTGGAAGACGCGGGCGTGGCCCACGTGCTGATGAACATCGCGCGCGGGCCGCGCGACGCGCGCGAGATCGTGGAAGAACTCGGGCGCGAGGTGCTGCCGCGCCTCCAGAGCGCGGCCGCCTGAAGCTCAGTTCGCGCTCAACGCCATCAGCATCCGCGACAGCAGATACAGCCGCGGCACGATGCTCTCCACCTCCGCGTATTCCTCGGGCGTGTGGATGCCGCCGCCCACGATGCCGAAGCCGTCGAGCACCGGCACGCCGACGCCGGCCACCAGGCTCGCATCGGCGGCGCCACCGCTGCTCTCGATGGTGAGCTTCTTGTCGATCTCGGCGTAGATGCCCTCGGCGGTCGCCACCAGCTTGTCGGAGGCGGGCGAACGCGGCATCGGCGGCAGGCCGCGGATCAGGCGCACCTTGACCTCGGTGTCGGGGATCAGCTTGTTCTGCGAGATGCGCTGCAGGTCCTTCTCGACGCGGTCGAGCTCCTCGGGCGTGGCGGCGCGCACGTCGCCGCGCGCGCTCGCGGTGGCGGGGATCACGTTGGTCGGGCCGTTGGCGGTCAGCACCGTGAAGTTGACCGTGGTCTTCTTCGCGGCATCGGCGGTCTTCGACAGCTGCAGCACCTGGTGCGCCACCTCCATGGCGGCATTGCGGCCGGCCTCGGGCGCCACGCCCGCGTGCGCGGCCAGGCCCTTGACCTCGATCAGCGCGGTGGCCGAGCCCTTGCGCTCCACCACGAGGCCATCGGCCGGGCGGCCCGGCTCGAGGTTCAGCGCCACGTCGTGCTGCTTCGCCACGCGCTCGATCAGCGCGCTGGTGCCGACCGAGCCGGTCTCCTCGTTGGTGTCGATCAGGAAGGTGAGCTGGCCGTAGTCCTTGAAGCCCAGCTGCTGCAGGATCTTCAGCGCCTGCAGGCCCGCGACCACGCCGCCCTTGTTGTCCATCACGCCCGGACCGTAGGCGCGTCCGTCCTTCACGTAGAAGGGCTTGGCGGCGGCGGTGCCGTCCTTGAACACGGTGTCGATGTGGGCCAGGATCAGGATCTTCTTCTTGCCGGTGCCGGTGAAGGTCGCGACCACGTTGCTGCCCGGATGCGGCTCGGCCGGGAAGGTCTCGATGCGCGCGCCCATCTGGCGCAGTTCGTCCACCACCAGCGCGCGGACCTTCTCGAGGCCCTCGGCATTGGTCGAGCCCGAGTCGATGTTGACCAGGCGCTCGAGCAGCTTGAGCGATTCCTCCTTCTTCTGCGTGGCGGCGTCGAGCACGGCCTGGTTCGGCTGCTGCGCCGAAGCAGCGCCCGAGAAAGCGCCCGCGAAGGCGAGCGCGCAGGCCAGCGCGATGGCCGGCGTGCGAAGGGAGGGGAAGGCGAAAGTCTTCATAAGTCTTGTTGTCCGTTCTTTGTCGATGGCTGTTGGCTCCGCGAGGAGGCGCGCCGCTCCCCGCGACGCGCCGGCGCAGCCTATCGCCCCGCCCGCACGCGGGTCAAGCGCGGCTCAGCATTCCTTCGGTACCAGGTAGCCCAGCACCTCGCTGGTCGCGGCCGCCTCGCGCAGCACGGCCGTCGCGATCACGCCATCGGCCGAGGGATCGAAGCCGCCGCTCGCGCCCAGCGCGGTGATGACGGCGCACACGCGTCCCGTGAAGTCG
>NZ_JBZAYE010000497.1:0-5590 GCF_058244205.1 Variovorax sp. 20P10.2.4 | reverse complement strand
CCCGCGACGGGGTTGTCCACGGTCACCTCGAGCGCCGCGAAGTCGAGGTCGCGCGCCCGGTCGATCAGGCGCGCGCTCATCGCGCGGTCGCGGAACACGTAGAGCTGGAACCAGGCGTTGCCCTGCGCCGCCTCGGCCACGGCTTCCATGGTCGCGGTGGCGGCCGTGCTCATCACGAACGGAATGCCGAAGGCGCGGGCGGCCCGCGCCAGGCAGCGGTCGGCGCCGGGCCAGGCCGCGCCCGCCAGCCCCGTGGGCCCGATGATCAGCGGCAGGGTCCACGAACGGCCGAACAGCTGCATCGCCGTGCTGCGCTGCGAGACGTCGACCGGCGCGGAGCCGAGCAGCCGGACGCGGTCGAAGGCGCTGCGGTTGCCGCGCACGCTCGACTCGGAGCCCGCGCCGCCATCGATGTAGTCGAACACCATGCGCGGCAGCGCGCGCCGGGCCAGTTCGCGGAAGTCGTCGATGCAGTGCGCTTGCAGGTAGTGGGTCATGGTCGAACGAAAATATTAAGCCGTCCAGCCGGCATATTTAATGGCGCTTTGGCCTTCGGCGAGGAGGCCGCGGCATGTTTCGTGCGCCGTGCCCACGGCGCGCGAAAGCCCGATGCGCGCAGGGCTCATCCGAGCAGCAGCGCGTCGTCGGCCACCGTCTCGCCGCGCGTGCGCTCGAACAGTTGCAGCAGGTCGGGCACGTCCATGCCGGCGCGCTGCGGCCCGCTCACGTCGAGCACGACGCGGCCCTCGTGCAGCATCAGCGTGCGCGAGCCATGGCTCAGGGCCTGCCGCATGCTGTGCGTGACCATCATCGCGGTGAGCTGCTGCTCCTCCACGATCCGCTGCGTGAGCGCGAGCACGAAGGCCGCGGTCTTCGGATCGAGCGCGGCCGTGTGCTCGTCGAGCAGCAGGATGCGCGAGGGCTTGAGCGAGGCCATCAGCAGGCTCACGGCCTGCCGCTGGCCGCCCGACAGCAGGCCCATGCGGTCGTTCAGCCGCTGCTCGAGCCCCAGGTCGAGACTGCGCAGCCGGTCGCGGAACAGCTCGCGCAGTTCGCGCCGCAATGCCGCGCGCAGCCCGCGCCGCTCGCCGCGCCGCCAGGCCAGCGCGAGGTTCTCCTCGATGGTCAGCGCCTCACAGGTGCCGGCCATCGGGTCCTGGAACACGCGCGCCACGAGCGCGCTGCGCTGCCAGGCGCTCAGGCGCGTGACCTCCACCTCGTCGATGAAGATGCGGCCGCTGTCGACCAGCAGGTCGCCACTGAGCGCATTGAGCAGGGTCGACTTGCCGGCGCCGTTCGAGCCGATGACGGTGACGAACTCGCCGCGCGGAATGCTCAGGTCGAGCCCGCGCAGCGCGCGGTTCTCCATCGGCGTGCCCGCATGGAAGGTCACGCGCAGGTCCAGTGCCTTCAGCATGCGCCGGCCTCCTTCTTCTTCGATGCGCCGAGGGCACCGCGCCGCCGCGCCAGGAAGCGCTTCGAGGCCGGCATCACGAGCGCGAGCGTCACCAGCACGGCCGTGACGAGGTTGAGATCCTGCGCCTTCAGGCCGATGAAGTCGCTGTTGAGCGCCAGCGCCACCAGCATGCGGTAGAGCACCGCGCCGACGACGCAGCCGAGCGTGGCCCAGGCGATGCTGCGCATGGGCAGCAGGGTCTCGCCGATGATCACGGCCGCCAGCCCGATCACGATGGTGCCGATGCCCATCGACACGTCGGCCCCGCCTTGCGATTGCGCGAACAGTGCGCCCGCCAGCGCCACGATGCCGTTGGACAGCGCGAGCGCGAACAACGACAACCGGTCGGTCGACACGCCCAGCGCGCGCGCCATCCGCGCGTTGCCGCCGGTGGCGCGCATGGCCAGGCCGGCCTCCGATCCGAAGTAGCGGTCGAGCGCGAACTTGACCGCCAAGGTGACGGCCAGCAGCACCAGCGCGGTGGTCCACGGCCCGGGCAGCGCCTCGAGCGGCGGCGTGTTGAACACCGTCGACGCACCCAGCAAGGGCTCGTTGGGCTTGCCCATCACGCGCAGGTTGATCGAGTAGAGCGCGATCATCACGAGAATGCCCGCGAGCAGTTGCATGATCTTGAGCTTGACGTGCAGCCAGCCGGTCGTGAGGCCCGCGAGCGCGCCCGCGGCGAAGGCCGCCGCGGTCGCGGCCAGCGGATGCCAGCCGCCCACCAGCAGGGTCGCGGCCACGGCGCCACCGAGCGGGAAGCTGCCGTCGACGGTCAGGTCGGGAAAGTTCACGACCCGGAACGAGATGAAGACGCCGAGCGCGACCAGCGCGAAGATCAGGCCCACCTCGAGCGAGCCCTGGAAAGCGATGAGGGACATCGATGCTCCGGCCGGCGCTCAGTCGATCACGCGGGTCGCGGACTTGAGCAGCGCATCGGACAGCGCCAGCCCCTGCCGCCGCGCCGCGGCCTGGTTCACGAGCAGCTCCAGCGTCGGGCTGACCTGCGAGGCGATGCTGCCGGGCGCCTCGCCCTTGAGCACGCGCACCACCAGCTTGCCCGACTGGCGGCCGAGGTCGTGGTAGTTGGTGCCGATGCCCAGGGCCGCGCCACGCGCCGCGAGCGAGGGGTCGGCCGCGATCAGCGGCACCCGGCCCTGGTCCGCCACCTTGGCCAGGGCCTCGAAGGCCGAGGTCACGTTGTTGTCGGTCGGCGCGTAGATCGCATCGACCTTGCCCACCAGGCTCTGGGCCGCGCTCGCCACGTCCACGGTGCGCGGCGCGGCACCTTCGATCACGCTAAGGCCAGCCGGCTGCGCGAGCTTCTTCAGCTGCGCGATCGCGGCGACGGAGTTGGCCTCGCCGGGGTTGTAGACAACGCCGATGCGCCTGGCGGCCGGCAGCGCCTGGCGCAGCAGGGCCAGGTGCTTGTCCAGCAGCGGCAGGTCCGACACGCCCGTGACGTTGCCACCCGTGGCCTCCCACGATTTGACCAGCTTCGCGGCGACCGGATCGGTCACGGCGCTGAACACGATCGGGATCTCGCGCGTCGCCGCGACCACGGTCTGCGCCGAGGGCGTGGACATCGCGACGATCACGTCGGGCCGGTCGCCGACGAACTTGCGCGCGATCTGGGCCGCGGTCGCGGTGTTGCCCTGCGCGCTCTGGTAGTCGAGCCGCAGGTTCTTTCCGACCACGTAGCCGGCGGCGGCGAGTTCCTCGACGATCCCCTGGCGCGCCGCATCGAGCGCGGGGTGGTCGACGATGGCCGTGACGCTGACGCGCGCATCGGCGGCGTGCGCCGGCAGCGCGGCGAAAGGAGCGAGGACGAGCGCGAGCAGCGCCACCCGGAAGGGGCGTTTCATCATGGGGAGATCTCCAGTGGTTTAAGGGGTCGACGAACGCACAAGGTGTGAAGAAACCGTAGCGAGCGCCCCGAGGTCGCGCCGAGGACCGGAGCCGTACTCTGTACGGTGAGGACCGCAGGTGCGAGATCGGGGCGCGCAGTAGGTTTATTCACGCCTTGTCAGAAGAACCCGGTGACCTTGCCGGGATTCAGGATGCCGAGCGGATCGAGCGCGGCGCGCAGCGCCTGCATGACGCGAAAGCCGCCGCCGGCCTCCTCGCGCAGGAACTCGACCTTGCCGTGGCCGATGCCGTGCTCGCCGGTGCAGGTGCCGCCGACCGCGAGCGCGCGCCGGATCATCCGCGCATAGGCGGCCTTCACGCGCGCAATCTCGGCGGCGTCCGACGGGTCCACCATGAAGCACAGGTGGAAGTTGCCGTCGCCGACATGGCCGCAGATCGGCGCGATCAGCCCTTCGGCCTGCACGTCCTGCTGCGCGGCCTCGATCTGGTCGGCCAGCTCGGAGATCGGCACGCAGACGTCGGTGGGCAGGCCTTCGGCGCCGGGGCGCAGGCCCTTGTTGGCCCACCAGATGTCGTGCCGCGCCTGCCACAGCCGGCTGCGGTCCTCGGGCCGGTGCGCCCACGCGAAGTCCTGGCCACCGTGCGAGGCCGCGATCTCGCGCACCACCTTCACCTGGTGCGCGACCTCGGGCTCGCTGCCGTGGAACTCGAAGAACAGCGTGGGCGCGACCGCCATGCCGAGCCGCGAATAGCGGTTCACGGCCTCCACCTGCAGCGCGTCGAGCAGTTCGACGCGGCCGAGCTGCACGCCGCCCTGCAGCGTCTCGATCACGGTGTCGACCGCGGCGCGCAGCGTGCCGAAGGCGCAGGTGGCGGCCGCCACGTGCTCGGGCAGCGCATGCAGGCGCACGGTCGCCGCCGTCACGATGCCGAGCGTGCCCTCGGCGCCGACGAACAGGCGCGTGAGGTCGTAGCCGGCCGCGGACTTGCGCGCGCGCGTGCCGGTGCGGATCAGTTCGCCGTCGGGCAGCACCACCTCGAGCGCCATCACGTTCTCGCGCATGGTGCCGTAGCGCATGGCGTTGGTGCCCGAGGCGCGCGTGGACACCATGCCGCCGATCGATGCGTCCGCGCCCGGATCGACCGGGAACTGCAGGCCGGTGCCGTGCAGGTGCGCGTTGAGGCTCTTGCGGGTCACGCCGGCTTCGACGGTCGCGTCCATGTCGGCCGCGCGAACCTCGCGGATGCGGTCCAGCCCGCGCGTGTCCAGGCTGATGCCGCCGCGCAGCGCCGCGATGTGGCCCTCGCAGGAGGTGCCGGTGCCGAAGGCGACGAGCGGCACGCGCCGCGCGGCGCAGGTTGCGACGATGCGCTGCACCTCGGCCACGGTCTGCGGAAACGCGACCGCATCGGGCGGCATCACCGGATGGAAGGTGGTGTCGCGGCCGTGCTGGTCGCGCACGGCCGGCGCCGTGGACAACCGCTCGCCGAGCCAGCCGCGCAGGTCGTCGATGCAGGCCAGGGTCGCATCGTTCATGCGGCCACCGCCTTCTGCTCGATGCGGCCGAACGGCTCGCGCCCGTCGTCGGTATGGAACGACAGGCTCACGGTGTCGCCCGGCACCAGGTACGGCGCCAGCGCATCGGGCCCCTGCCCCGCGAGCTGCTGCAGCGTGCGCTGCTCGACGATGCAGGCCACGCCGCGCGATGCATCGCGGTTGGAGACCGTGCCGGCGCCGACGATGCTGCCCGCGCCGAGTCCGCGCGTGCGGGTGGCGTAGCGCAGGATGTCGACGAAGCTGAAGTCCTGGTCGTCGCCGGTGCGCAGCTCGCCGCGCACCTGGCCGTTGACCTCGACGCGCAGGCGGCCGAAGGCGCGGCCCTCGCGCCAGTCGGCGCCCAGCTCGTCGGGCGTGACGGCGAAGGGGCCAAAGGCGCTCGCGGGCTTGCCGTGGAAGAAGCCGAAGCCCTTGGCCAGTTCGCCCGGGATCAGCGCGCGCAGCGAGACGTCGTTGACCAGCACCAGCAGCCGCACCTGGGCCAGCGCCTGCTCGGGCGTGGGCGCGGGGCCCAGGTCGCCGGTGATCACGGCCAACTCGCCCTCGAGGTCTGTACCCCAGGCCGGGTCGGCGGGAATGTCCTCGCACCAGGCGAGGTTGCGATCCGACAGGCCCTGGTAGATGACGGGCTCGGTGCGCGCCGACGGCGGCATCTCGGCGCCGCGCGCGCGGCGCACGCGCTCCATGTGCGACAGGTAGCCGCTGGC
>NZ_JBZAYE010000496.1:0-5605 GCF_058244205.1 Variovorax sp. 20P10.2.4 | reverse complement strand
CTTCGGCTACGGCTGCGCGGGGCCGCTGCACCATGCGCGGCTCAGCGCGCTGTCGCAGCGCTACCGCGGCACCATCAACTCGTACCACGCGAGCCTGCTCAACCTCGGCATCTTCTCGGTCTCGTTCCTGCTCGGCAGCGTGGTGCCGCGCTTTCCGGTCGAGGTGTTCTGCGCGCTGGCCGGCGGCGTGACGCTGGTCGGCGCCTGCCTGCTGCTGCCGTGGCCGTGGCGCAAGTCCGGGATCGCGACGACCTGAGCGCGGCGACCCAAGCGCGGGGCGGCAGCCCGAGGAAAACCCTGACGCGACTTTTTTTGACCATTCGGATAATTTAGGTCATCATCCGCGCCGTCGCCACGAACGAGGACCACCCCGATGAACCCGGTCACCCTGCGCAGCCGCTTCTGGTCGGACCTGACCAGCGAAGAGTTCTCCCGCCTCGACCGCGAACGGCTGATCGCCGTGCTGCCGGTGGGCGCCACCGAGCAGCACGGTCCGCACCTGCCGATGTCGACCGACACCGCCACCATCGACGGCATGGTGCGCGCCACGCTCCCCCACCTGCCCGACGACCTGCCCGTGCTGTTCCTGCCCACGGTGCCCTACGGCAAGAGCAACGAGCACTCGCGCTACCCGGGCACGCTGACGGTCTCGGCCAGCACGCTGATCGCGATGTGGACCGACATCGGCGCCTGCGTGGCGCGCGCCGGCGTGCGCAAGCTGGTGCTCTACAACAGCCACGGCGGCCAGATGAGCGTGATGGACATCGTGGCGCGCGACCTGCGCGAGGCGCACGGGATGATGGTGGTGGCCGCCAACTGGTACACGCTGGGCCTGCCCGAGGGCCTGTTCACCGCGCACGAGGGCAAGCACGGCATCCACGCCGGCGACCTCGAGAGCTCGGTGATGCTGCACCTCACGCCCGACTACGTGCGCGCCGACCAGTTCCGCAACTTCCACTCGATGACCGAGGACCTGGCGGCCGAGAACAAGTACCTCTCGATCACGCCCAGCGGCAAGCTCGGCTGGCAGATGCACGACATCAACCCGATGGGCGCGGCCGGCGACGCCACCCGCGCCACCGCCGAGAAGGGCGCCGCGGTGCTCGACCACGTGGGCCGGCGCTTCGTCGACCTGCTGCACGAGGTCGACCGCTTCCCGCTGTCGCGCCTGGCCAACGAGCCCGCCTGGCGCTAGGCTGGCGCCCCTCTCCGCCACGCCCTCCGGAACACCCCATGGAAAGCACCACGCCATCCACCCCCGATGCCGAAGCGCCGCTGGTCCGGCTGCGCAACGTCGGCAAGCGCTTCGCCAACGGCACGCTCGCGCTGCAGGGCATGTCGCTCGACATCGGCGCGCACGACTTCATCAGCTTCCTCGGCCCCTCGGGCTGCGGCAAGAGCACGGCGCTGCGGCTGATCGCCGGCCTCACGCGCGCCAGCAGCGGCGAGATGGCCTGGACCGGCGGCGCCGCCGCGCGCACCGACCGCGACCTGGGCTTCGTGTTCCAGGAGCCCACGCTGATGCCCTGGGCCAAGGTGTTCGACAACGTCTGGCTGCCGCTCAAGCTCGCGGGCCTGAAGCGCGATGCCGCGGCGCCCGTGGTGCAGCAGGTGCTCGAGATGGTCGGGCTCTCGCGCTTCGCCGACGTCTATCCGCGCGAGCTCTCGGGCGGCATGAAGATGCGGGTGTCGATCGCGCGCGCGCTGGTCACGCACCCGCGCCTGCTGCTGATGGACGAGCCCTTCGCCGCGCTCGACGAGATGACGCGCATCAAGCTCAACAACGACCTGCTCGCGATCTGGCGCGAGCACCGCTTCTCGGTGGTGTTCGTCACGCACAGCGTCTACGAGTCGGTCTACCTCTCGAACCGCATCGTGGTGATGGCCGCGCGCCCGGGCCGCGTGATCGACGAGATCCGCATCGACGAGCCCTATCCGCGTGGCGAGGCCTTCCGCACCTCGAGCCGCTACAACGCGCACTGCACCGCGGTGTCCCAATCCCTGCATGGAGCCCTGCATGGCGTCGACATCGATCACTGAGCCCGCGGTCACCGCCCTGCACGACGACGACACCGCCACGCCCTCGGCCGACGCCCAGCGCGCGCACGAGGACCGGCAGCGCCGACGCGAATCGCTGCTGCGCATCGTGGTGCCCGCGGTGGTGGTCGGCGCGCTGCTGCTGCTGTGGGAATGGACCGTGCGCGCCAACAACATCCCGCACTACATCCTGCCCGCGCCCTCGCTGATCCTGAAGACGCTGTTCGACAACTGGGACACGCTGTCGAGCGCGCTGTGGTTCACCGTGCGGCTCACGCTGCTCGCGCTGGCCGCGGCCATCGTCGGCGGCGTCCTGCTGGCGATCGCCTTCGCGCTGTTCAAGTGGGTGGAGATCGGGCTGTTCCCGATCGCCGTGATCCTGCAGGTCACGCCGATCATCGCGATCGCGCCGCTGATCCTGATCTACGTCTCGAGCACCACCGCGGCACTGCTGCTGTGCGCCTGGATCGTGGCCTTCTTCCCGATCCTGTCGAACACGGTGGTGGGCCTCAAGAGCGCCGACAGCAACCTGCGCGACCTGTTCCAGCTCTACAAGGCCTCGCCCTGGCAGACCTTCCGCTACCTGCTCGCGCCCAGCGCGCTGCCCTACTTCATGGCGGGCCTGAAGATCGCGGGCGGCCTGAGCCTGATCGGCGCGGTGGTGGCCGAGTTCACCGCGGGCACGGCCGGCAAGGAAACCGGGCTGGCCTCGCGCATCCTCGAGTCGAGCTTCCGCACCGAGATCCCGATGATGTTCGCGGCGCTGCTGCTGGTGTCGCTGCTCGGGATCGTGATCTTCATCGTCTTCGCCGCGCTCTCGCGCCTGGTGCTGGGCCACTGGCATGAAAGCGAAATGCGCCGTGAACGCTAGGACCTCGCTCGCCCCGGCCGTCGACTGGGACGCGGTGCGCCGCGACCTCGCGGGCCTGAACCTGGTCACCGCGCCGGGCCAGCGCAAGCAGCTGTCGAAGGACTTCTTCTGGTACAGCCCGATCCTCACGGCGCAGCTCTCGGGCTGCGTGGCCGAGCTGGTGGTGAAGGTCGGCACCGAGGACGACGTGCGCCAGGTCTGCGCCACCGCCGCCAAGTGGAAGCTGCCGCTCACGGTGCGCGCGGGCGGCACCGGCAACTACGGCCAGTGCGTGCCGCTCGAGGGCGGCCTGGTGATGGACGTGACGCAGCTGTGCCGCGTGCTCGACATCGGCGACGGCCGCATGCGGGTGGAGGCCGGCGCGCGCATGCACGACATCGACCTGGCCGCGCGCGAGACCGGCCAGGCGCTGCGCATGTGGCCCTCGACCTGGCACGTGGCCAGCATCGGCGGCTTCATCGCCGGCGGCTTCGGCGGCATCGGCTCGTTCCGCCACGGCATCCTGCGCGACCCCGGCAACCTGCTGCGCGCGCGCGTGATGACGGTGGAGCGCGAGCCGCGCGTGATCGAGCTCGCGGGCGACGAGATCCAGCAGGTGCACCATGCCTACGGCACCAACGGCGTGATCCTCGACGTGGAGGTGGCGCTGAGCCCGGCCGTCGACTGGGTGCACTGCACGGTGCTGTTCGAGCGCTACCGCGCGGCGCTCGATTTCGGCATCGCGGCCAGCACGCCCGATCTCGACCTGTTCCTGCTGTCGACCGTGGAGGCGCGCTTCTCGCCCTACTACACGGCGATGGGCGAGCACTTTCCCGCCGACCGGCATGCGGTCTTCACGATGGTCGCGCCCGGGTCGATGGAGGACTTCCGCGCGCTCGCGGCCGCGCACGGCGGCCACATCGCGCTGGCCGGCACCGAGGCCGAGCTGCTCGCGGCCGGCCTGCCGCCGGCCTACGAATGCGCGTTCAACCACACGACGCTGCAGGCGCTCAAGATGGACCGCGGCTGGACCTACCTGCAGGTGGCCTATGCGCAGCCCTTCGATCCCGCGGTGGTCGAGCGCCACCTCGAGATCTTCGGCGACGAGGTGCTGCAGCACCAGGACTTCGCGCGCGCGGGCGGCGAGGCCGGCACCTTCGGCATCCTGCTGGTGCGCTGGACCGGCGAGGCGCGCCAGTACGAGCTGATCCGCGAGATCGAGTCGCAGGGCGGCTGCAAGATCTTCAACCCGCACGTGGTGACCATCGAGGACGGCGGCATGAAGACCATCGACACGCAGCAGATCGAGTTCAAGAAGCGCAGCGACCCGATGGGCCTGATGAACCCCGGCAAGACGCGCGGCTGGACGCCCGACATGGCCACCGAGGGCTGAAAAGATTTAGGCTTCGCGTCCCGTCCTTTTCCAAGAAACCTCCACAGGAGCACGTCCTCATGCGCATCCCCGCTTTCCGCATCCGCCCGCTCGGCAGCCTGGCCCTCGGCCTGGCGCTGACCGCCGCCGCCTTCGCCGCGCAGGCGCAGGAAAAGGTGGTGTTCGCCACCAACTGGAAGGCGCAGGCCGGCCATGGCGGCTTCTACCAGGCGCTGGTGGACGGCACCTACAAGAAGTACGGCCTCGACGTCGAGATCCAGCAGGGCGGCCCGATGGTCAACAACCGGCCGATGCTGCCGGCCGGCAAGATCGATTTCCTGATGACCGGCAACCTGCTGCAGTCCTTCGACAACGTGAAGAACGGCGTGCCCACGGTGGTGGTCGCGGCCTTCTTCCAGAAGGACCCGCAGGCCATGTTCGCGCACCCGGGCCAGGGCTTCGACAGCTTCAAGGACATGACCAAGGCGCCCGTGGCCTTCATCGGCAAGGACGGCCAGTTCAGCTTCTGGCAGTGGATGAAGTCGGAGCACGGCTTCAAGGATTCGCAGCTCAAGCCCTACACCTTCAACGTGGGTCCGTTCCTGGCCGACAAGAAGTCGATCCAGCAGGGCTACGCGATCTCCGAGCCGCTGTCGATCAAGGCCCAGGCCGGCTTCGACCCGGTGGTGCAGCTGCTGGCCGACAACGGCTTCTCGACCTATTCGACCACCATCGAGACGCGCGCCGACCTGGTGAAGACCAAGCCCGAGACGGTGCGCAAGTTCGTCGAGGCCTCGATCATCGGCTGGAACAACTACCTCTACGGCGACAACAAGGCCGCCAACGAGCTGATCGCCAAGACCAACCCCGACTCGCCCGTGGCCGCGCTGCAGGGCTCGATCGAGCTCATGAAGAAGATGGGCATCGTCGACAGCGGCGAGTCGCTGACCAAGGGCATCGGCGCGATGGACGAGGCGCGCGTGAAGGACTTCTACGACAAGATGGTCAAGGCCGGCCTCTACAAGCCCGGCGAGGTCGACCTGTCGAAGGTGGTCACCACCCAGTTCGTCAACAAGGGCGTGGGCCTGGACGTGCGCAAGAAGCTCACGGGCAAGTAAGCCGCGACCAAGGATCCGATCCACGACCACATCGATTTCTCCGCGGGCCGCGCGGTGCTTGCGCCGGGGTCAGATGCCGGCGCCTGGGATGCCATAAGGCACCGTGCGGCTCTTCATTCGCTGGGCTCTGACCCCGTATTGCCGCCTAGGACCTGTTAACGCTATGCAAGGGGTCGCGTTGCCCCGCAAAGGGGCTGGATGCAAGGCGTCCGCGCGCAGCAAGGCTGG
>NZ_JBZAYE010000495.1:0-5610 GCF_058244205.1 Variovorax sp. 20P10.2.4 | reverse complement strand
GGCTGTAAGAGCCTGACGATGACCTACTTTCACACGGGAACCCGCACTATCATCGGCGCTGAGTCGTTTCACTGTCCTGTTCGGGATGGGAAGGAGTGGGACCAACTCGCTATGGTCATCAGGCATAAAGGGTTGCCTGGTTGATCACATGATCAACCAAACGAATTCATAGAGTTTTGAATCAGCACGCGCTCAGGCGTTATTTGAATGTATTTTGAATGCGTCAACTTGGCATAACACCTTGATCTTCTGATCAAAGTTATAGGGTCAAGCCGCACGAGCAATTAGTATCAGTTAGCTTAACGCATTACTGCGCTTCCACACCTGACCTATCAACGTCCTGGTCTTGAACGACTCTTCAGGGGGCTCGAGGCCCCGGCAGATCTCATCTTGAAACGAGTTTCCCGCTTAGATGCTTTCAGCGGTTATCTCTTCCACACTTAGCTACTCGGCAATGCCACTGGCGTGACAACCGATACACCAGAGGTGTGTCCACTCCGGTCCTCTCGTACTAGGAGCAGGCTTCCTCAAATCTGCAGCGCCCACGGAAGATAGGGACCAAACTGTCTCACGACGTTTTAAACCCAGCTCACGTACCTCTTTAAATGGCGAACAGCCATACCCTTGGGACCGGCTACAGCCCCAGGATGAGATGAGCCGACATCGAGGTGCCAAACACCGCCGTCGATATGAACTCTTGGGCGGTATCAGCCTGTTATCCCCAGAGTACCTTTTATCCGTTGAGCGATGGCCCTTCCATACAGAACCACCGGATCACTATGTCCTGCTTTCGCATCTGCTCGACTTGTCAGTCTCGCAGTTAAGCACGCTTATGCCATTGCACTATCGTCACGATGTCCGACCGTAACTAGCGTACCTTCGAACTCCTCCGTTACGCTTTGGGAGGAGACCGCCCCAGTCAAACTGCCTACCATGCACTGTCCCCGATCCAGATAATGGACCTAGGTTAGAACCTCAAACACACCAGGGTGGTATTTCAACGTTGGCTCCACAAGATCTAGCGACCCTGCTTCAAAGCCTCCCACCTATCCTACACAGATCTGTTCAAAGTCCAATACAAAGCTACAGTAAAGGTTCATGGGGTCTTTCCGTCTTTCCGCGGGGAGATTGCATCATCACAAACATTTCAACTTCGCTGAGTCTCAGGAGGAGACAGTGTGGCCATCGTTACGCCATTCGTGCAGGTCGGAACTTACCCGACAAGGAATTTCGCTACCTTAGGACCGTTATAGTTACGGCCGCCGTTTACTGGGACTTCAATCAAGAGCTTGCACCCCATCATTTAATCTTCCAGCACCGGGCAGGCGTCACACCCTATACGTCCACTTTCGTGTTTGCAGAGTGCTGTGTTTTTAATAAACAGTCGCAGCCACCGATTTTTTGCAACCCATTCATGCTCCGTTGTTCACTTCACACTAATAGGGCACACCTTCTTCCGAAGTTACGGTGTCAATTTGCCGAGTTCCTTCTCCTGAGTTCTCTCAAGCGCCTTAGAATACTCATCTCGCGCACCAGTGTCGGTTTGCGGTACGGTCGTATACAGCTGAAGCTTAGTGGCTTTTCCTGGAACCTCGTTCAGTCACTTCGCGAGCAAGCTCGCTCGATCGTTGGCCTCGGTATATGTGCACCGGATTTGCCTAATGCACGCCTACATCCAACTAAACCGGGATATCCAACACCCGGATGACCTATTAAGATCCGTCCCCACATCGCACTGTATATCGGTACAGGAATATTGACCTGTTTCCCATCAGCTACGCATCTCTGCCTCGCCTTAGGGGCCGACTCACTCTACGCCGATGAACGTTGCGTAGAAAACCTTGCGCTTACGGCGAGGGGGCTTTTCACCCCCTTTAACGCTACTCATGTCAGCATTCGCACTTCTGATACCTCCAGCACGCTTTACAACGCACCTTCACAGGCTTACAGAACGCTCTCCTACCACTTGCAATAAATTGCAAATCCGCAGCTTCGGTAACTGGCTTAGCCCCGTTACATCTTCCGCGCAGGACGACTCGATCAGTGAGCTATTACGCTTTCTTTAAATGATGGCTGCTTCTAAGCCAACATCCTGACTGTTTTAGCCTTCCCACTTCGTTTCCCACTTAGCCAATTTTAGGGACCTTAGCTGGCGGTCTGGGTTGTTTCCCTCTTGAGTCCGGACGTTAGCACCCGGTGCTCTGTCTCCCAAGCTGTACTCTTCGGTATTCGGAGTTTGCCTTGGTTTGGTAAGTCGCCATGACCCCCTAGCCAAAACAGTGCTCTACCCCCGAAGGTAATACTTGAGGCACTACCTAAATAGTTTTCGGAGAGAACCAGCTATTTCCAAGTTTGTTTAGCCTTTCACCCCTATCCACAGCTCATCCGCTAGTTTTGCAACACTAGTCGGTTCGGACCTCCAGTACCTGTTACGGCACCTTCATCCTGGCCATGGATAGATCACTTGGTTTCGGGTCTACACCCAGCGACTGATCGCCCTATTCGGACTCGATTTCTCTACGGCTTCCCTATTCGGTTAACCTTGCCACTGAATGTAAGTCGCTGACCCATTATACAAAAGGTACGCAGTCACCCTTGCGGGCTCCTACTTTTTGTAAGCACGCGGTTTCAGGATCTATTTCACTCCCCTCCCGGGGTTCTTTTCGCCTTTCCCTCACGGTACTAGTTCACTATCGGTCGATGATGAGTATTTAGCCTTGGAGGATGGTCCCCCCATATTCAGACAGGATTACACGTGTCCCGCCCTACTTTTCGCTAGCTCAGTACCACACAAGTCTTTTAACGTACGGGGCTGTCACCCACTATGGCCGGCCTTTCCAAGCCGTTCTGATAAGTCTTGTGCTATCACTAGCAGGCTCTTCCGATTTCGCTCGCCACTACTTTCGGAATCTCGGTTGATGTCTTTTCCTCGAGCTACTGAGATGTTTCAGTTCACCCGGTTCGCCTCGCATAGCTATGTATTCACTATGCGATACCTTTCGGTGGGTTTCCCCATTCGGAAATCTCCGGATCAAAGCTAATTTGCCAGCTCCCCGAAGCTTATCGCAGGCTATCACGTCCTTCGTCGCCTATCATCGCCAAGGCATCCACCACGTGCTCTTATTCACTTGACCCTATAACTTTGACGTTTCTTCACAGAAACCAAAGTCAATCAAGGAATTGCCAGGTCTTTCACCTGGCGCGTTATGCCGTCTTCATAAATCGATTTGACTCGAAATTGAAGTTCATATTGACGCAATCAAAAATTCAAGTTGCTGACGGCACGGTGAGCCATGAAGCTCTTTCCGTCAGCAACGCTGATTCAACTCTATGAATTTTTAAAGAACAGCCGATTGATCAAGAGATCCTGATCAACAACAAAGAAGCCTCATGCTTTCGCAGGAAGCCGCTTTGGTGTTGAAACGTTCCGATGGAACCGATTATTGGTTGTGGTGGAGGATGACGGGATCGAACCGACGACCCCCTGCTTGCAAAGCAGGTGCTCTCCCAGCTGAGCTAATCCCCCAAACTCTCACACACGAGATATCAGAAGATTTGGTGGGTCTAGTTGGGCTCGAACCAACGACCCCCGCCTTATCAAGACGGTGCTCTAACCAGCTGAGCTACAGACCCATTCGCCAATCATCTTCGAAATCGAAGACAACCGACTTCTTCCAACAACCGATAAGTGTGGGCGTTTAAATTAAATTGCTTGTTTCCAGAAAGGAGGTGATCCAGCCGCACCTTCCGATACGGCTACCTTGTTACGACTTCACCCCAGTCACGAACCCTGCCGTGGTAATCGCCCTCCTTGCGGTTAAGCTAACTACTTCTGGCAGAACCCGCTCCCATGGTGTGACGGGCGGTGTGTACAAGACCCGGGAACGTATTCACCGTGACATTCTGATCCACGATTACTAGCGATTCCGACTTCACGCAGTCGAGTTGCAGACTGCGATCCGGACTACGACTGGTTTTATGGGATTAGCTCCCCCTCGCGGGTTGGCAACCCTTTGTACCAGCCATTGTATGACGTGTGTAGCCCCACCTATAAGGGCCATGAGGACTTGACGTCATCCCCACCTTCCTCCGGTTTGTCACCGGCAGTCTCATTAGAGTGCCCAACTAAATGTAGCAACTAATGACAAGGGTTGCGCTCGTTGCGGGACTTAACCCAACATCTCACGACACGAGCTGACGACAGCCATGCAGCACCTGTGTTACGGTTCTCTTTCGAGCACTAAGCCATCTCTGGCGAATTCCGTACATGTCAAAGGTGGGTAAGGTTTTTCGCGTTGCATCGAATTAAACCACATCATCCACCGCTTGTGCGGGTCCCCGTCAATTCCTTTGAGTTTCAACCTTGCGGCCGTACTCCCCAGGCGGTCAACTTCACGCGTTAGCTTCGTTACTGAGAAAGTGAATTCCCAACAACCAGTTGACATCGTTTAGGGCGTGGACTACCAGGGTATCTAATCCTGTTTGCTCCCCACGCTTTCGTGCATGAGCGTCAGTACAGGTCCAGGGGATTGCCTTCGCCATCGGTGTTCCTCCGCATATCTACGCATTTCACTGCTACACGCGGAATTCCATCCCCCTCTACCGTACTCTAGCTATGCAGTCACAGATGCAGTTCCCAGGTTGAGCCCGGGGATTTCACAACTGTCTTACATAACCGCCTGCGCACGCTTTACGCCCAGTAATTCCGATTAACGCTTGCACCCTACGTATTACCGCGGCTGCTGGCACGTAGTTAGCCGGTGCTTATTCTTACGGTACCGTCATTAGCCCCCTTTATTAGAAAAGGCCGTTTCGTTCCGTACAAAAGCAGTTTACAACCCGAAGGCCTTCATCCTGCACGCGGCATGGCTGGATCAGGCTTGCGCCCATTGTCCAAAATTCCCCACTGCTGCCTCCCGTAGGAGTCTGGGCCGTGTCTCAGTCCCAGTGTGGCTGGTCGTCCTCTCAGACCAGCTACAGATCGAAGGCTTGGTGAGCCTTTACCTCACCAACTACCTAATCTGCCATCGGCCGCTCCATTCGCGCAAGGTCTTGCGATCCCCTGCTTTCATCCGTAGATCGTATGCGGTATTAGCACAGCTTTCGCTGCGTTATCCCCCACGATTGGGCACGTTCCGATGTATTACTCACCCGTTCGCCACTCGCCGCCAGGATTGCTCCCGCGCTGCCGTTCGACTTGCATGTGTAAGGCATGCCGCCAGCGTTCAATCTGAGCCAGGATCAAACTCTATAGTTCGATCTTGATTTGCGCCTGATCTCGCGATCAAGCAAAACTCACAAAAACGGAATTGAAGTGAACTTCACTTCTATTCTCATGAGCGTTTTAAGTCTTGCGACTTGTTCCGAAGAACTTACGCAATTACCTTCAAACGCCCACGCTTATCGGCTGTAATTTTTTAACGATCACCGAAGCAACTTATCGTTTACTTCGTCTTGCTCGCTGCGATCAGCGAAGCCTTGTAGTCTAACACGATTTTTAAAGAACCGTCAAACTTTTTTCAACCTCTTCACCCTCAAACCCCAGCAGAACAACTTCCGTCATCCGCCGCTGAAGCCGTCCAGCGAAGCCCTCGATTATGCACAGCTTTT
>NZ_JBZAYE010000494.1:0-5610 GCF_058244205.1 Variovorax sp. 20P10.2.4 | reverse complement strand
CGCTGCACGCGGCGGTGGCCGCCAGCGTGCCCGCGCAGGGCGGCGGCCTCAAGACCCGCTACCACGGCGACTACCACCTGGGCCAGGTGCTGGTGAGCGGCAACGACTTCGTGATCATCGACTTCGAGGGCGAGCCCGCGCGCGACTTCGAGGAGCGCCGCGCCAAGGCCTCGCCGCTGCGCGACGTGGCGGGCATGCTGCGTTCGTTCAACTACGCGCGCTGGACCGCGCTGCGGCGCGTGGCGCAGAACGCCGAGGAGGCGGCGCGCCTCGATGCCGCGGTGCGCGACTGGGAGCGCGTGACCCGCGACGCCTTCCTCTCGGCCTACACCGGCACGCTGGCCGGCGCGGCCGAGGCGGTGCCGGCCGATGCCGGGCTGCTGCGCCTGTTCGAGATCGAGAAGGCGCTCTACGAGCTGCGCTACGAGCTCAACAACCGCAACGACTGGGTCGAGGTGCCGCTGCACGGCCTGCTCGCCCTCGTTGCGCCGAACCATTCCACCGCGCGCTGACGCGACGGTCCACAGAAGGAGGAACTCATCATGGACAACTTCGGCTTCCACCTGGAACCCCTGCGCGCGATCCTCTACCAGATCGGCGCCTACCTGCCGCGGCTGCTGGTCGCGCTGGTGGTCGTGTTCGCGGGCTGGCTGATCGCCAAGGTGGTGCGCTTCGCGGTCATCAAGGCGCTGCGCGCGTTCAACTTCAACGTGCTGACCGAGCGCTCGGGGCTGGACAACTTCTGGCGCCAGGGCGGGCTCACGAGCGACACCTCGGCCATCATCGGCGTGCTGTTCTACTGGCTCGTGATCCTGGCCGCGCTGCTGATCGCCTTCAACGGGCTGGGGCTGAGCTACATCGCCGACCTGCTGGGGCGCGCGGTCTGGTTCGTGCCCAACATCTTCATCGCGCTGCTGGTGCTGGCCTTCGGCGCCTACTTCGCGCGCTTCGTCGGCGGCGCCGTGCAGACCTACTGCCGCAACGCCGGCATGCAGGACGGCCAGCTGCTGGGCAAGGCCGCGCAGTACGCGGTGATGGTGTTCGTGGTGCTGATCGCGCTCGACCAGGTGAAGGTGGGCGGCGACATCGTGCGCGAGACCTTCCTCGTGATGCTCGCCGGCATCGTTCTTGCTCTTGCACTGGCCTTCGGCCTCGCGGGCAAGGACTGGGCCGCCGAGCGCATCGAGCACTGGTGGCCGCGCGAACGCCCGCGCGGTTCTGGCGTGCCGGCGCGCACGCCGGTGACGCCGACTGCGCCGGTCGCGCCAGTCACACCGACAACGCCTGCCGCCACCGGCACCGAAAGCGCCCCGGCACCCGCCGTGCGCCAGCCCGTGGCACCACGCAGCGACCACGCGCCGGGCCCGTACGACAGCGGCGAGCGCTGGCCGCCACCGCGCTGAACGCGGCCATCGGTACTTCGACCTTTTTCGTGTTTCCCGACCCCGACCGATTCCTCGCATTGACCCATTCATGAAGAAGGCCACCTACAGCCCCATCTCCGCCGTCTGGCCCGGCGAGCCCTATCCGCGCGGCGCGACCTGGGACGGCCAGGGCGTGAACTTCGCGCTGTTCACGCAGCATGCGCACAAGGTCGAGCTGTGCCTGTTCGACGAGAGCGGCCGGCGCGAGCTGCAGCGCATCGAGCTGCGCGACCGCACCGACGACGTGTGGCACTGCTACCTGCCCGAGGCGCGCCCCGGCCTGGCCTACGGCTACCGCGTGCACGGCCCCTACAAGCCCGAGGAGGGCCACCGCTTCAATCCGCACAAGCTGCTGGTCGACCCCTATGCCAAGGACCTCGTGGGTTCGCTGCGCTGGGGCGACGCGCTCTACGGCTACACCGTGGGCGGCCGGCGCGAGGACCTGTCCTTCGACCGCCGCGACAGCGCGCCGCTGATGCCCAAGAGCCGCGTGTTAGAGACCGCCTTCACCTGGGGCGAGGACCGCCGGCCGTCGATCCCCTGGCAGGACATGGTGATCTACGAGCTGCACGTGCGCGGCTTCACGATGCAGCATCCCGAGGTGCCGCCGCAGCTGCGCGGCACCTACGCGGGCCTGGGCTGCGCGCCGGTGATCGACCACCTGCGCCGCCTGGGCGTGACCACGGTCGAGCTGCTGCCGGTGCACGGCTTCCTCAATGACCGCCACCTGGCCGAGCGCGGCCTGCAGAACTACTGGGGCTACAACACGCTGACCTACTTCGCGCCCGAGATGCGCTACAGCGCCTCGGGCAAGGTGAAGGAGTTCAAGACCCTGGTCAAGACCCTGCACTCGGCCGGCATCGAGGTGATCCTCGACGTGGTCTACAACCACAGCTGCGAGGGCAACCAGCTCGGGCCCACGCTGTCGATGCGCGGCGTGGACAACGCCTCCTACTACATCCTCAACGGCGACCAGCGCCGCTACTACGACGACTTCACGGGCTGCGGCAACACCGTCAACCTCGAGCATCCGCGCGCGCTGCAGCTGGTGATGGACTCGCTGCGCTACTGGGTCGAGGAGATGCACGTGGACGGCTTCCGCTTCGACCTGGCCTCGGCGCTGGCGCGCGAGTCGGGCCGGGTCGAGAACCTCGGCGGCTTCTTCGACGCGATCCGCCAGGACCCGACCCTGAGCCGCGTGAAGCTGATCGCCGAACCCTGGGACCTGGGCCACGGTGGCTACCAGGTCGGCAACTTCCCGCTCGGCTGGGCCGAGTGGAACGACCGCTACCGCGACGGCATGCGCGGCTTCTGGAAGGGCGACGCGGGCGTCACCGGCGAGATGGCGCAGCGCCTCACGGGCTCGCAGGACCTCTATGGCTGGTCGGGCAAGCGGCCGTTCGCGAGCATCAACTTCGTGACCGCGCACGACGGCTTCAACCTCGAGGACCTGGTCTCCTACAACGACAAGCACAACGAGGCCAACGGCGAAGAGAACCGCGACGGCAGCAACCACAACGTGTCGTGGAACTGCGGCGCCGAGGGCCCGACCGACGATGCCGAGGTGAACGCGCTGCGCGCGCGGCAGAAGCGCAACCTGCTGGCCACCCTGCTGCTGTCGCAGGGCGTGCCGATGCTGCTGGCGGGCGACGAGCGCGGCCACAGCCAGAATGGCAACAACAACGCCTACTGCCAGGACAACGCGCTGAGCTGGATCGACTGGAGCGACACGCCCGAGCGCAGCGCGCTCACGCGCTTCGTGCAGCGCGCCATCGCGCTGCGGCGCCGGCACCCGGCATTCCGCCGCCGCAGCTTCTTCGAGGGCCGCGTGCCCGAGGGGCAGTCGGCCAAGGACATCTGCTGGCTGCGCCCCGACGGCGACGAGATGAGCTCCGAGGACTGGAACACCGACCACGTGCGCTGCCTCGCGGCGCTGGTCTCGGGCAGCGCCCTGCCCGACCGCGGGCCGCGCGGCGAGACACTGCGCGACGACGACTTCCTGCTGCTGCTCAACGCGCACCACGACGCGATCCCGTTCCAGCTGCCGCCGAGCGCGGCACCCTGGCGCGTGCTGCTCGACACCACGAAGGACGATGGCGCCGGCGAGGCGGGCAGGCTGGAGGGCGCCACCTATGCGCTGCCGAGCCGCTCGCTGGTGCTGCTGGGCCGAGAGAACACGGGAGCTTCCGAATGAACGATGCCATCTTCACGCAGCCGCGCATGCACGCGATGCCCTTCGGCGCCTTGCCGAATCCCGCCGGCGGTGTCGACTTCCGCTTCTGGGCGCCCGATGCACCGCAGGTGCAACTCGAGCTCGGCGCCGAGTCGCATGCGATGGCGCGCGATGCCGAGGGCTGGCACCGGCTGCGGCTCGCGCAGGCGCGCGTCGGCGACCGCTACCGCTTCCGCATGCCCGACGGGCTGCAGGTGCCCGACCCGGCCTCGCGCTTCAATCCCGACGACGTGCACGGCCCGAGCGAGGTGATCGATCC
The DNA here is from genome assembly GCF_058244205.1 of Variovorax sp. 20P10.2.4. Classification (NCBI taxonomy): domain Bacteria; kingdom Pseudomonadati; phylum Pseudomonadota; class Betaproteobacteria; order Burkholderiales; family Comamonadaceae; genus Variovorax; species Variovorax sp. 20P10.2.4. The sequence goes on along the minus strand of NZ_JBZAYE010000494.1, from coordinate 1,694 downwards.
GGCCGCCTACGCCTGGCGCGACGGCGGCTGGCGCGGCCGGCCCTGGTCCGAGGCCGTGATCTACGAGCTGCACGTGGGTAGCTTCACGCCCGAGGGCACCTTCGACGCCACGCGCGCGCGGCTGCCCGAGCTCGCGGCGCTCGGCATCACGGCCATCGAGCTGATGCCGCTGGCGGACTTCCCGGGCCGGCGCGGCTGGGGCTACGACGGCGTGCTGCCCTTCGCGCCCGATGCCATCTACGGCCGGCCCGAGGCGCTCAAGGCGCTGATCGACGAGGCCCACGCGCTCGGCATGATGGTGCTGGTCGACGTGGTCTACAACCACTTCGGCCCCGAAGGCAACTACCTGCATGCCTGCTGCCCGCAGTTCTTCAACGACGCGCACCGCACGCCCTGGGGCGCCGCGATCAACTACGACGGGCCCGGCAGCGCGACCGTGCGCGACTTCTTCATCCACAACGCGCTCTACTGGGTCGAGGAGTTCCATGCCGATGGCCTGCGCATGGACGCGGTGCACGCGATCCGCGACGACTCGCCGGTGGGCATCGTGCAGGCCATCTGCGCTGCGCTGCGCGAAGGCCCGGGCCGCACGCGCGAAGTGCACGTGGTGCTCGAGGAAGACCGCAACCTCGCGCACCTGCTCGAGCGCGACGCGCAGGGCCGTCCGCGCATCGCCACCGCGCAATGGAACGACGACCTGCACCATGCGGCCCATGTGCTCTTGACCGGCGAGCGCGACGGCTACTACGCCGACTATGCGCAGCAACCGCTCGAGCTGTTCGCGCGCGCGCTGGCCGAGGGCTTCGTCTACCAGGGCCAGGCCTCGGTGTTCCGCGAGGGCGAGACGCGCGGCGAGCCGAGCGCCAACCTGCCCTCGGGCGCTTTCGTGTCCTACCTGCAGACGCACGACCAGGTCGGCAACCGCGCCTTCGGCGAACGCATCGACGCGCTGGCCGACCCGGTGCTGGTGCGCGCCGCGCGCGCCTGCCTGCTGCTGTCGCCGCACACGCCGATGCTGTTCATGGGCGAGGAGTACGCGGCCGCCACGCCCTTCCCCTACTTCTGCGACTTCGGGCCCGAGCTCGCGGCCGCGGTGTCGCAGGGCCGGCGCGACGAGTTCGGCCGCTTCGCCGCCTTCGCCGACGAGGCCGCGCGCGCGGCCATCCCCGACTGCAACGCACCCGAGAGCTTCGCGCTCGCCAAGCTCGACTGGAGCGAGCGCGAGCGCTCGCCGCACCGCGAGAACCTCGAGGGCGTGCGGCAGCTGCTGCAGCTGCGCCGCGAGCGGCTGGTGCCGCACTTCGGCGGCCGCCAGCACGGCGGCGACTACGACGTCGAGGACGACCTTCTGCGCGTGCGCTGGACGCTGTCGGACGGCGCGGTGCTGCACCTGCTGGCCTGCTTCGGCGAGCATCAACATGCGGTCGACGCGCCACCGGGCGAGACGCTGCATTCGGTCGGCGCGCTCGGCGAGGCGGTGGATGCCGCGAGCGCACCCGACGAACATCCGCAACGGCTGCGCCTCGCGCGCGGCGCGGTGCATCTGAGCCTGCAGGTGTCCGATGTCGAGTGAATCCCGCGAGCACTCCACGATCGAGGCGCTGTGCGCGCGCTTCGGCATCGACACCCGCTACCACGACGTCTTCGGCCACGAGCACCAGGCGCCGCGCGCCACCCTGCGCGCGCTGTTGTCG
>NZ_JBZAYE010000493.1:0-5611 GCF_058244205.1 Variovorax sp. 20P10.2.4 | reverse complement strand
CGCAGCTGCTCGGCCGGCACCAGCGGGATCTGCTCGCCGCCGCCGGGGCGCAGGGTCATGCAGGGCCGGTGGTCGACCTGCGTGACCGCGGCCATCAGCCGCACCACGCCCTCCTCGAGCGCGGCGCGCACGCCCATCTGCACCGGCTCCTGGCCCTTGGCGCCGATGTCGACGTCGTAGAGCCGGCTGCCGAAGAAGCGGAACACGTTGAGCCCGACCTCGTAGCCGTTGAACTGCTTGGTGAGGCTCACCGTGCGCACCACCATCAGCGAGCGCGTGTCGACGATGCGCAGGTCCACGCCCACCGACTGGGTGAAGGTGCGCGCCTTCACGCCGACCTGGTTCACCGCCACCTCGGCGCCGCCCGAGTTGATGTTGTAGTTGAGCTCGGTGATGCCGCCGACGATGAAGTAGTCGGACTTGTTGATCGTGCCGCCGAAGTACGGCAGCCACGGCACCACCTGCGCGCCGCCGCCGGGGCCGCCGCCGAGCTGGTGCGTGCGGCCGTCGCCGAGCTGGCGCCGGTCGGCGTAGGCCAGCTCGCGCTCGGCGATCACCGGGTCGAAGCGCTCGGCGATGCGCACCGCACCGCCGAGCTTGCCGAGCGCCGAATAGACCATCAGCGCGCCGCCCTGCGTGATCGCGTTGCCCTCGTTGATGCTGTACTTGCCGGTGTAGTCCTTCACGTCGCCCACGCCGATCACCACCTCGGGCCGGCGCGTGGCCGCGATGTGGTCGGCGAAGCAGGCCAGCACCGGTTCCATCGGCGTGACGTTGTCGCGCACCGAGGGGCCGAGCACCACGGGCGCCTCGTTGGGCGCGAAGCGCTGCTGCGGCGCCGAGGTGCAGCCGGCCAGCACCAGCGCGCCGGCCAGCGGCGCCGCGAGAAAGACCGCCCGGCGGGCGTGGGGCGAGATGCAGTGCATGGCGCCCCCGTTCAGTTGAGCACGCCGAAGGCGCAGGCGGCGCTGCCGTTCACCCCCGCCGTCTGCGCACCGGTGTTGCCCTGGGCCGAGTTCAGCGCCTGCCAGGCCGCGCCCTGCACCTGCGTGCTGGTGCCGCCGACGACCGCCGAGCCCACCGTGCCCGCGTTGGCCTGGTTGGTGCCCACCACCGCGGCGCCGAGCGTGCCGACCGCGCTGTTGCTGTCGTTGCCCGTGGCGCCCGAGCGCGCCCCGGCATTCGCGGGCGAATTGGCGACCGTGCTGTTGTTGCCGTCGTTGCCGGTCGAGGTCGCCGAGACGTTGCAGTTGTACTGGCGCCCCACCGTGGTGTTGTAGACCGGCGCCGCGTAGTAGCCGCTCTTCTGCTTGCGGATCATGTCCTGCACCGCGGCCTGATTGACCTTGTCGGTGCTGGTCTGGAACTGCCAGGCGGCGTTCTCGCCGACGTTGTTGGCCTGCGCGCGCGGCGCCGCCACCAGGAGCAGCGCCACCACCAGGGCCACGTGCACCGTGGCGGCCCAGGGCGCACCACGGCGACGATCGGAGCACCGGGATACGGCGGCACGGGATGCACGAGGCATGGCAGCTCCTTTCAGGAGGAAGAGCACTTAAACGAAAAGTGCTACTTCTTTGTAAAGAGGATGCTATGGATCGGGCAGGTGGGCTGGCTATTCCGGAAACCAGTAGTACCTATGAGTACAAACCAGCGGTGATTACTGGATGGCCGGACAGTGCGGCCGCCCCGATCCTGTGCGCCGCACAGCGGTCCGATCGGGGCTCGCGCCCCCGAGACGGGGGCGCGTCCGCGGCCCGTTGCGGGCCGCGGTGGGGCCTGCGATCAGGCGTGCGCCTTGATCGCGTCCGCCAGCGTGTTCACCAGCGTGTCGATGTGCGACTTCTCGACGATGTACGGCGGCGCGATCACCAGCACGTCGCCCGCGGGGCGCACCAGCGCGCCCTTGTGGAAGCAGTCGAGGAAGATGTCGTAGGCGCGCTTGCCGGGCGCGCCCGCGATCGGCGCCAGCTCGACCGCCGCGGCCAGGCCGAGGCTGCGGATGCCGATCACGTTGGGCAGGCCCTTGAAGGTGCCGTGGAAGGCGTCGCCCAGCAGCTTGCCCATCTCGCCGGCGCGCGGGAACAGGCTTTCCTTCTCGAACAGCTCGAGCGTGGCGATCGCCGCCGCGCAGGCCACCGGGTGGCCCGAGTAGGTGTAGCCGTGGAAGAACTCGACCACGTGCTCGGGCGCGTCGGTCTTCATCATCGCGTCGTAGAGCTTGTCGCGGCAGATCACGCCGCCCAGCGGGATCACGCCGTTGGTCACGCACTTGGCGAAGTTCAGCATGTCGGGCACCACGTCGAAGTAGTCCGACGCGAAGTTGGTGCCCATGCGGCCGAAGCCGGTGATGACCTCGTCGAAGATCAGCAGGATGCCGTGCTTGTCGCAGATCTCGCGCAGGCGCTTGAGGTAGCCCTGCGGCGGCAGGTACCAGCCGGCCGAACCGGCCACCGGCTCGACGATGATCGCGGCCACGTTGCTCGGGTCGTGCAGCGGCAGGATGCGGGTCTCGAGCTCGACCAGCGGGTCCTCGGCCCACACCGGTTCCTGGTTGTGGATGTAGGCGTTGTTGACCGGGTCGTGGATGAAGCGCATGTGGTCCACGCGCGGCAGGAAGGCCGAGCCGAACACCTTGCGGTTGCCCGGGATGCCGCCCACCGACATGCCGCCGAAGCCCACGCCGTGGTAGCCGCGCTCGCGGCCGATGAAGACGTTGCGGTGGCCCTCGCCGCGCGCGCGGTGGTAGGCCAGCGCCACCTTCATCGAGGTGTCGGCGGCCTCGCTGCCGGAATTGCAGAACAGCACCTTGTTGAGGTCGCCGGGGGCCAGCGCGGCGATCATCTCGGCCGCGCGGAAGGCCTTGTCGTTGCTGATCTGGAAGGCGGTGGCGTAGTCGAGCGTGTCGAGCTGCTGCTTGATCGCCTCGTTGATCGGCTTGCGGTTGTGGCCCGCGCCCACGCACCACAGCGACGAGATGCCGTCGATCACCTTGCGGCCGTCGTGGGTGGTGAACTCCATCCCGTCGGCCGCCACGAAGACCCGCGGGTCCTTCTTGAAATGGCGGTTCGGGGTGAAGGGCAACCACTGGTTGTCCATGTTGAAGTCCTGGTAGGCCATGCGCGTGCTCCTGTGTGTCTCGTCGGAATGTGGAAGGTCCCGCCGCCGAACGGCCGGCGCCCCGGGAAAAGGGACGCGGCGGACGGGGAGAACGGCATTCTGGCACCCCTGCGACAATCACGCCCCTGACCATGACCACCACCCCTGCCTACATCCTCACCCTCTCCTGCCCCGACCGTACGGGCATCGTGCATGCCGTCTCGGGCTTCCTGCTGGAGCGCGGCGGCAACATCGAAGAGGCCGCCCAGTACAACGACCACGACACGGGCCTGTTCTTCATGCGCGTGCGCTTCGCCTGCGCCGAGCACGGCGAGGCCGCGCTGCGCGAGCAGCTCGCCGCCTTCGCCCAGGGCTTCGGCATGACCTTGCAATTGCAGGCCGCCGCCCAGCCGATGAAGACGGTGATCCTGGTCAGCAAGGAAGGCCACTGCCTCAACGACCTGCTGTTCCGCTGGAAGAGCGGCCTGCTGGCCATCGACGTGCGCGCGATCGTCTCGAACCACCGCGACTTCTACCAGCTGGCCGCCAGCTACAACGTGCCCTTCCACCACATCCCGGTGACGGCCGCGACCAAGGCGCAGGCCGAGGCGAAGCAGCTCGAGATCATCGAGGCCGAGGGCGCCGAGCTCGTGGTGCTGGCGCGCTACATGCAGATCCTCAGCAACGGCCTGTGCCAGAGCCTGGCCGGCCGCGCGATCAACATCCACCACTCGTTCCTGCCCAGCTTCAAGGGCGCCAAGCCCTACTACCAGGCGCACGACCGCGGCGTGAAGCTGATCGGCGCCACCGCCCACTACGTGACGGCCGACCTCGACGAGGGCCCGATCATCGAGCAGGACGTGGCGCGCGCCGACCACACCGACACCGTCGAGGACCTCACGGCCCGCGGCCGCGACACCGAGAGCCAGGTGCTGGCGCGCGCGGTGAAGTGGCACAGCGAGCACCGCGTGCTGCTCAACGGGCACCGCACCGTCGTGTTCCGCTGAGCGAGCGTCGCCCGGAAAGAAAAAAGCCCCCGGGGCGGCCTTTGCAGGTCGCCCCGGGGGCTTTTTCATGCCGGCCGCGTCAGTTGCGGTTCGGGTTGTTCGGACGGCGGTCGTAGCGGTTGGGCACGCCGTCGCCGTCGCGGTCCCAGCGGCCGGCGCTGTAGGCCCAGCGGCCGCCTTCCTGGCGCCATTCGGGCGCGCGGTAGGCATAGCCCGGGCGGGCCCGCACCCAGACGCCGTTGGTCCAGACATGGCGGCCGCCACGCCACTCGTAGTGGCCCGGTGCCCAGACATAGCCGCGGCGCGGCGGCGGCACCCGCTCGTAGCGCGGCGGCGGAGGCGGCACCTGGATCATGACCACCGGCTGCGCCTGGGCGGCCGTCGGCAGCGTGAGCGCGCCCACCGAGAACAGCGAGGTGGCGGCGACGGAAAAAGCGATGGCTGCGAGTCTTTTCATGGCAAGGCTCCATGAGTTGTTGGAGGAGCCTTCATGCTGCCGGTGCCTTGTGAACCGCCTGTAAGCGCCACGCGAAATCTTGTGTAGAGCTGTGACGCCGCGCCCGGCGCGCCGCCTGCAGGCGGCGGCCGACGCGCGTAGGCCTATTCCCGCAATTCCTGCAGATCGACCGCGCCGGCCATCGCCGCGAGGCCCGCGGCATTGGGATGCAGGTGGTCGCCGCTGTCGTAGGCCGGCAGCAGTGCCAGCGGCTGCGCCGGGTTGCGCACCGCGGCGTCGAAATCGACCACCGCGTCCACGTCCTGCCGGCCGCGGATCCAGCGGTTGACCGCGCCGCGCAGCGCCTCGGTGTGCTCGTTCCAGTACGACGAGCCGCCGAACGGCGGGATCGTGCCCAGCAGCACCTTCAGGCCCTTCTCGCGCGCCTGCCGCACCAGTTGCTGCAGCCCGGCCTGCAACTGTTCGAGCGTCGGGATCTCGCTCGCCGGCACCACCTGCCCGGGCGCGCCGATGAAGGCGGTGCGGCCGATGTCGTTGGTGCCCATCAGCACGATCACGTGCGTGACGCCGCTCTGGCCCAGCACGTCGGCGCCGAAGCGCGCGAGGCCGCTCTGCCCCGCGCCGCCGTAGAGCAGCCGGTTGCCGCCGATGCCGACGTTGAGCACTGCCACCTCGCGCGCGGCGCCCGGGCCCGGGCTCTTGCGCAGCAGCGTGGCCAGTTGCTGCGGGTACGAATTGCCGCCGCCGTCGCCGTCGAGCCCGCCCGCGGTGATCGAATCGCCGAAGGCCACCACCGTGCGGATCGCGCGCGCGGCCCAGACGTCCACGCCCGTCACGAAGGCATTGACCGGCACCCGCTGCGCATCGGGCAGGCGCGGCGCCGACACCGCGTTGCCGTTCGACATCCAGGTCGCGTTGCTCGGCTGCAGGTGCACCGTCGACAGCGGCGTGGAACGCTCGAAGTAGCTGCTGACCACCAGCGTCTGGCCGGCCTCGACCGCGAAGTCGATGCCGTCGCTCCAGGCATCGGCGCCCGGTGCGATCGTGAGGC
>NZ_JBZAYE010000492.1:0-5618 GCF_058244205.1 Variovorax sp. 20P10.2.4 | reverse complement strand
GGCCGCCACGCTCGGCGAGCCGATGTTCGCGATCGCGCTCGCGATGATGCCGGTGCCGATGGGCTTCGGCCTCGGCTACGGCTGCGGCCTGTGGCGCACGATGCGCTTCGTCGTCGCCGGCATCGCGCTGCTGATCGCGGGCGTGGTGATCGCGGGCCAGCAACTGGGCTGGGAGCGCGTGGGCTGGTCCCTGCTCGGCATGCTGGCGCTGGGCGCGGCCGTGCTGGTCGGCCTGCTGATCGTGACCGGCATGCGCAAGGCCTGGCGCAAGGGCGTGCGCAGCTTCGTCACGCGCTGGATCGTGGTGTGCGTGCTGGTGGGCCTGTTCGTCGGGCTGGCGCGCGACGAGCTCGATCCGCAGCTGTTCTGGATCGTGCTCGCGGCCGTCACCGTGGTGGCGCTGCTCGTGGCCTTCTTCCCGGCCGACGGCGGCGGGGGTGGCGGTGGCGACAGCGATTACGGCGACAGCGGATGGAGCAGCAGTTCCTCCTCGTCGTCCGATTCCTCTTCGTCCTCGTCGTCGGATTCCTCCTCGTCGTCCTCGTCGGATTCCGGCGGCTCGAGCAGCGGCGGCGGCGCCTCGGGAAGCTGGTAGCAACACACCACGCCGCACGCGTCGACTCCCGACATCGTGCCCACGTGCGCAGGGCACCGGGTACTCCCCGCAGCGAAATCAAGGAGGAGGCCGCAGGCCGGGGGACATTCGCGGAGGGGAGTACCCGGTGTCCTGTGCACGCCCCCCGCCCCCCCGCATCCGCCAAGCCCCTCCCACCAGCAGGCCTACCGAAGCCCCGACACAATTCATCCGATGATTCAATGAATTAGCACTTCATGCTCGCCCAAGCCCCCCGCACTTCCCTGGTCGAAGCCGCCGCCAACGGCATCCGCGCCGAAATCTCCGCCGGCCGCTGGCCCGTCGGCGCGCGCATTCCCATCGAGCCGCAGCTCGCCCAGTTGCTCGGCGTGAGCCGCGGCACCGTGCGCGAGGCCGTCAAGACGCTGGTCTCGCGCGGCCTGCTCGAGGTGCGCCAGGGCTCGGGCACCTACGTGCGCTCGGGCTTCGATCCCGGCGCCAGCCTGCAGAAGCTGCGCCTGGCCAGCCTGCTCGACCAGTTCGAGGTGCGCTGCGCGCTCGAGGTGCAGGCCGCGCGGCTGGCCGCGCTGCGCCACACGCCCCAGGACCTGCGCCAGCTCCACGCCCTGCTCGATGGCCGCGGCACGCCCGCGCCCGGCGACCGCGGCGCGGCCTTCATCGAACGCGACCTCGCCTTCCACCTGGCCATCGTCGACATCGCGGGCAACCTCGCGCTCGCCGAAACCGTGCGCTTCATCGGCGGCTACATCAAGGACACGATCGCCAGCACCATGGGCACGCTGCTGCCCGAGCCCGACGACGCCGCCCACCGCGCGATCGTCGAGGCCATCGCCAGCCGCGACCCCGAGCGCGCCGACGCCGCCGTGCGCGCCTTCATGACGCCCATGATCGCGACGCTCGCCGCCGGCACCCACACCCCCACCGGCGGCCCACGCGCGCCGTCCCGCCCATGACCGCCACCACCCTCCCCACGGCCACCCGCCGCAACGCGCCCGCCGATGCCGATGTCGGCCAACTGCTGATCGACGCCGAGGTCGACAGCCAGCCCGCGCCGCCGCCCACCCCGGCGCCGAGCCGCGGCCGCCGCATCCTGCTGGGCGCCAGCGTGGTGCTGATCGCCTTCAACCTGCGGCCGGTGTTCTCCAGCCTCTCGGTGGTGCTGCCCGAGATCATCCGTTCCACCGGCCTGTCGGCCACCGCCGCCAGCCTGCTGACCACCCTGCCCGTGCTGTGCCTGGGCCTGTTCGCGCCGCTCGCGCCCGGCCTCGGCCGGCGCTTCGGCACCGAGCGCACGCTGCTGGGCTGCATGGCGCTGATCCTGGTCGGCACGCTGCTGCGCGGCACCGGCCATGTGCCGCTGCTGTTCGTCGCCTCGGCGATCGCCGGCAGCGGCATCGCGGTCGCCAACGTGCTGCTGTCGGGCCTGGTCAAGCGCGACTTCGCCGGGCAGGCGGCGCTGATGATGGGCCTCTACACCATGGCCGTGTGCGGCGGCGCCGCGAGCGCGGCCGGCCTCACGGTGCCGATCGAGCATGCGCTGGGCGGCGGCTGGACCGCGGCGCTCGCGGTCTGGGCGCTGCCGGCCGCGCTGGTCACGCTGCTGTGGGCGCCGCAGGCGCTGCCGCTCAAGCCGATCGCCAGCGAAGCGGGCTTCACCGTGCGCGGCCTGTGGCGCGACAAGCTGGCCTGGCAGGTCACCTGCTTCATGGGGCTGCAGTCCGCGCTGGCCTACATCGTCATGGGCTGGCTCGCGCCGATCCTGCGCGAACGCGGGCTGGCCAGCGACACCGCGGGCTACGTGGTCTCGGTCTCGGTCATCACGCAGGTCGTGACCTGCCTCGTGATCCCCGCGCTCGCGGTCAGGCTGCGCAACCAGATCGGCCTGGCCGTGGCGCTCGCGCTGCTCACCGTGGCCGCCATGCTGGCCCAGTTGTTCGCGCCGCTGGGCGGCGTGTGGGTCTGGGCCGTACTGCTGGGCATTGCGCAGGGTGGCACCTTCGCGCTGGCGCTCACCATGATCGTGCTGCGCTCGCCCGATTCGCACGTGGCCGCGCACCTGTCGGGCATGGCGCAGGGCGTGGGCTACGTCATCGCGGCCTTCGGTCCGCTGCTGGCCGGGCTGCTGCATGGCTGGACCGGCAGCTTCAGCGCCGCCTCGTGGCTGTTCGTCGCGGTCGGCGTCGCGATGCTGATCGCGGGCGTCGGCGCGGGCCGCACGATGCACGTCGGCGCGGTCACCGTTCCGCGCTAGAAGTCCGGGCCGGCGTGGCGCAGGCGCGACGCGGCGCGCAGTCCGCGCGCGCCTACAACAAGAAGCTCGCGCGTCCGAAGAGCGAGGAGTCCGGAGCATGAGAAACTTCGTCTCATGCCGACGGTCAGACTGCGGCCCCGAGCAGGCACCGCCCCGATCCACCCGCCTCACGGCTTCTCTTCGACGAGCGCACCATGAAGAAACTTGCCGCCCTGGCCTTGCTGGGCCTGATCCAGACCGCCCCCGCGCTGGCCCAGCGCGACATGGACGTCTATGAAGCCGACCGCCGCTACTGCGCGAGCGGCCGTTCGGGCATGGACTTCCACTCGTGCATGGACCGGCTGCGCTTCGACCGCCAGCGCGACCGCGATCGCTGGGAACGCGAACGCTGGGAACGCAGCCGCGACGATCGCGACCGCTGGGAGTACGAGCGCCGCCAGCGCTATGCCGCGCCGCCGCCCCCACCGGTCTACCGCGAACCGCCCAAGCTCAGCGACATGCAGCAGCGCGCGCTCGACAACTGCGTCCTGCTCGCGCCGCGCGACCAGCCGCGCTGCCGCGCGACCGTGATGTCGACGGTGCGCTGAAGGGTGCCGTTGCGGCAACCCTCCCGCGCGCGGTGACCCCGAGGGGAACCGCGCAGGCCGCCCACGGCGGCCGTGCCGCGCTGCGCAATGCGGCGGACCGGTGCATGATGCGTCGCCGATCCATTTCATGAACGCCTCCTCCGCCCCGCAGGAAGAAGAAGCCGCTGGCTCGCCCGACAGCCCCGCGCTGTCGCGCATGGTGCGCACCGAGCAGATGCTGGCGGTGCGCCGCAGCGTGCTCGCCGCGATCCCGGTCAACCTGGTGCTGAGCCTCACGGTGGCGCTGCTGGCCCACCACTCGGACCTGACCGCGCTCGGCCTGGCCTGGCTGACGCTCTCGCTGGCCGTCAACATCACGCGCATCTTCGTCTGCCGCCGGCCCTTCGTGGCCTCGCCCGGCGCCAACGGCAGCGATCCCGCGGTCGACCACGAGCTGCGCCTGGCCTGGCTGTTCGCGCTGCTGTCGGGCTCGGTCTGGGCGCTGATCCCGATCCTCTGCGAGGGCTACACCTCGCCGCAGACCCTGTTCTACCTGACCGTGGTCTGCGGCATCTGCGCCGGCTCGGTCACCTACGGCATCGCCTACGCGCCGGTACCGATCAGCTTCATCACGCCGGCGCTGCTCTCGGTGTTCGGCTGCCTGGTCTGGGCCGGCGGCTTCGACCACCTCGCGCTGGCCGCGATGGTGCTGGTCTACCTCGCGGCGCTGGTGCGCGCGGCGCTGCAGAGCGCGCGCGGCTTCCGCGAGGGCAGCCGGCTCAAGAACGAGGCCGTGTCGATGGCCGCGCGCCTGCGCCAGTCGCACACGCTGTCGCTCGAATCGACGCGCCAGCTCGCCTTCCGCGTCGCGCACGACGCGCTCACCGGCCTGCTCAACCGCGAGGGTTTCACCCAGGCCTCGAGCCTGCGCATCGATGCCGGCGGCAAGGAGCGCGAGCACGGCCTGCTGATCCTCGGCATCGACGGCTTCAAGGCCGTCAACGATGCCTTCGGCCACAAGATGGGCGACCGCGTGCTGCAGGACGTGGCGCAGTGGCTGCAGCGCGAGCTGGCCGGGCGCGACGCCATCCTGGGCCGCTGGGGCGGCGACGAGTTCGCCGCCCTGTTCATCGCCGAGGACGGCGGCCCCTCGCCCGACCAGGTGGGGCAGGCGCTGATCGAATCGATCGCCTCGGCCACCGCGCAGTACGGCGGCAAGCTGAGCGCGAGCGTGGGCATCTGCGTCGAGCGCGGCGTGTCCATCGCCGACATGCTGAGCTCGGCCGACGAGGCGCTGCACGAGGCCAAGCGCGCGGGCCGCAGCCGCTGCCGCCGCTTCGACGAGGCCTTGCGCGAGCGCCTGGTGACGCGGCGCGACGTCGAGCGCGACCTGCCCGGCGCGGTCGCCTCGCGCGCCATCGGCGTCTGGTACCAGCCGATCCTGGCCGACGGCGGCCGCCGGCTGCACAGCCTCGAGGCATTGCTGCGCTGGCAGCATCCGCGCCACGGCTGGATCCCGCCCGAGGACGTGATCCGCGCGGCCGCGAGCACCGGCCTGGCCGAATCGCTGCTGCGCCACATCCTGGCCGAGATCTGCGTCGGGCTGCAGGAGCTGGCCGCGGCCGACCCGCGCTTCGAGGCCGTGCCGGTGGCGATGAACGTCTCGCCGCGCGAGATGTCCCAGCTCGCGCTCGACCGCATCGTGCTCGGCGAGATCGCGCGCCACGGCATCGCGCCGCACCGCATCCAGATCGAGATCACCGAGGAGATCGCGCTCGATACCTTCGCCGCCAGCGCGCGGCTGCATGCGCTGGCCGACGCGGGCGTGGCGATCGTGGTCGACGACTTCGGCGTCGGCTATTCCTCGCTGGCCTCGCTGCGCAGCAAGTACGTGCGGCAGGTCAAGATCGACCGCAGCTTCATCCTCGGCCTGGCCGCCTCGCCGGGCAATCGCGTGCTGGTCGAGTCGGTGATCCGCCTGGGCCATTCGCTGCGCATCGACGTGGTGGCCGAGGGCGTGGAGACCGGCGAGGAGCTCGAGGCGCTCAATGCGCTCGGCTGCCCGCTGATGCAGGGCTACCACCTCGCGCGGCCGATGCCGCTCGACAAGGTGCTGCCCTGGGCGCAGCGCCTGCCCGGCTGAACCTCAGCCCGGCACGGGGCCGCCATGCAGCGGCAGCCGCAAGGTGAGCCCCAGCGGGCCGCC
>NZ_JBZAYE010000491.1:0-5621 GCF_058244205.1 Variovorax sp. 20P10.2.4 | reverse complement strand
CCGCTCGTGGGCCTGCTCGACCTGATGGGCTGGGAGACGGCCGAGCCGCGCCCGGGCTCGACCCTGGCGCGCACCCACCTCGCGGCGCTGGTGCTGGTGCAGGCGCTGCGCGTGCATCTCGCGAACGCGCCGCAGCCCGAGGGCTGGCTCGGCGCGATGACCGATGCGCGCATCGGCACCGCGCTGTCGCGCATGCATGCCGACATCGCCCAACCCTGGACGGTGGAGCGCCTGGCGCAGACGGCCAGCATGTCGCGCACGGCCTTCGCGCTGCGCTTCAAGGCACTGACGGGCTCGACGCCGCTCGACTATCTCGGCGGCTGGCGCATGACGGTGGCGCGCCATGCGCTGCGGCACGGCGACGAGGGCATCGCGCGCATCGCCGAGCGCGTGGGCTACCAGTCGGAGACGGCGTTCAGCGCGGCCTTCCGGCGCGCGGTGGGCGAAAGCCCGGGGCGCTTTCGCAGCCAGGTACGCGCCGAGGCGGCCGCCGCGACCTGAGCCGGTTCACTCGGGCGCCGCGTCGAGGCGCAGCACGAGGTCGCGGCTGGCCTGGTTCATGCCGCTCACGTCGACCGCGCTGCCGTGCTTGCGCAGCCGCTCGACCACCTTGCGCAGCGCCGCCACGGCGGTCACGTCCCAGAAGTGCGCCTGCGAGACGTCGATGCGCACCGGCGCGCCGTCGATCTCGCGCACGTCGAAGGCGTCGACCAGCATGTCGGCCGAGGCGAAGAAGACCTGGCCGCTCACGGCGAAGCGCCAGGCGCCCTCTTCGTCCTGCCGCGCCTGCACCCGCAGCAGCCGCGCCACCTTGAAGGTGAAGAAGACGCCGCTGAGCAGCACGCCGATGCCCACGCCCGCGGCCAGGTTGTCGGTGGCGACGGTGACGGCCACGGTGGCGAGCATCACGACGCTCGACAGGCGCGGATGGCGCACCAGCGTGCGCAGCGAACCCCAGTCGAAGGTCGAGGCCGAAACCATCACCATGATCGCGACCAGCGCCGCCACCGGCACCTGCGACACCCAGGGCTTGAGCAGCACCATGAGGATCAGCAGGAAGGCGCCCGCGAACAGGGTCGAGAGCCGGCCGCGGCCGCCGTAGCGCACGTTGCTCACGGTCTGGCCGATCATTCCGCAGCCCGCGATGCCGCCGAAGCAGCTGGCCGCCACGTTCGCGAGGCCGAGGCCGCCGCACTCTCGGTTCTTCGAGCTCGGGGTGTCGGTGAGCTCGTCGACCACGCTCGCGGTCATCATCGATTCGAGCAGGCCGACCATCGCGATCGCGAAGGCGGGCAAGGCGATGATGCGCAGGGTCTCGAGGGTCAGCGGCACGGCGGGCAGCGCGAACATGGGCAAGGCATCGGGCAGCTGGCCGAGGTCGGCCACGGTCTTGAGCGGCAGTCCGAGCCACTGGCCCACGAGCGTGACCACCACGATGCACACCAGCGGCGACGGTACCGCGGTGGTGAGGCGTGGCAGCAGGTAGATGACCGCGAGCCCGAGGCCGACCATCGCCCAGGTGGCGGCATTGGCGCCGATGAAGTGCGGCATCTGTGCCGCGAAGATCAGGATCGCAAGGGCGTTGACGAAGCCGGTGCGCACCGACGACGACACGAAGCGCATCAGCACGCCGAGGCGCAGCAGCCCGAAGGCGATCTGCATCGCGCCCGCGAGCAGGCCGGCCGCGAGCAGATAGGCCAGGCCGTGCGCATGCACCAGCGGCGCGGCCACCAGCGCCACCGACCCGGCCGCGGCCGAGACCATGGCAGGGCGCCCGCCGGTGAAGGCGATGACGATGCCGATGACGAAGGAGGCGAACAGGCCCACCGCGGGATCGACACCGGCGACGAAGGAAAAGGCGATGACCTCGGGAATGAGCGCGAAGGTGGCGACGGCGCCGGCCATCAGTTCGCGCGGAATGCTCGGGCACCACTCGGTGCGCAGGCGGCTGTAGCGGGAAGACATGGAGAAAACGGAAAGCAGCCCGCGTGCCGGCAAGGCATCGCGGGACGTTGGAAGGCATCGCGCCGGCTGGCGGCGCAAGGGAGAAAGCGGCGGGCGCTGCCGCCGCGCTTCATTCAATGCGCCAGGCTCAAGGGGGAGTCAGCCGCGAGCAGCCCGATTGCCGGGACTGGCTGTCGCGCGCGATGCGAGCGAGCGCATAGCAGGAGGCGCGCCGGCGTACGTGCCGGCTGAAGAGAAGGACGTCCGCGCGAAGCTTGTTGGGGTGGCGGGACGTCCTCGGGCACATGGGCGCCGATTGTAGGCAGCGCCCATGACGGCCTCAGACGGAGCGCGTGATGCCCCCGTCGACGCGCAGGTTCTGGCCGGTGATGTAGCCCGCGCCGTCGGAAGCGAGAAAGCCGATGGTGGCGGCGATCTCGTCGCTGCGGCCATAACGTCCCATGGGAATGCGTTCGCGGAACACTTCCTTCTCGGGCAGGCTGTCGATGAAGCCGGGCAGCACGTTGTTCATGCGCACGTTGTGCTCGGCATACTGGTCGGCGAAGAGCTTGGTGAAGGCGGCGAGGCCGGCACGGAACACGCCCGAGGTCGGAAACACGGGATCGGGTTCGAAGGCGGCAAAGGTCGAGATGTTGATGATGGCGCCGCCGCCCTGCTTGACCATGTGCGGCGTGACGAGCCGGCTGGGGCGCACGGCGCTCAGCAGGTAGACGTCCATGCCGCGGTGCCAGTCGTCGTCGGTGATTTCCAGAATGGGCGCGCGCGGGCCGTGGCCGGCGCTGTTGACGAGGACGTCGATGCGGCCCCACTCGGCGATGACGCGGTCGACGAGTTGCTTGAGGTCGTCGTTCGACTGGTTGGAGCCGGTCACGCCAATGCCGCCGAGCTCCTTCGCGAGGGCCTCGCCCTTGCCCGAGGAAGACAGGATGGCGACACGAAAACCGTCCTGCGCGAGCTTGCGGGCCGCGGCGGCGCCCATGCCGCTGCCGCCTGCCGTGACGATGGCTACCTTGTTTTGCTCAGAAGACATTCGGGGTCCTTGGTTTCTTGCGGAGGGTGGCATTTAGCCAAGGAATCGTCGGTCTTGCCAGGCTGGGCGTTTTTTGTTCGGGGCGCGTGCACAGGGCATCGGGTACTCCCCGCAGCGAAATAAAGGAGGAGGCCGCAGGCCGGGGGACATTCGCGGAGGGGAGTACCCCATCGGCGTGAGCCCACCCCCACACGCAAAAAACTCAAGCCGTAGGCAACGTAGCCTGCATCGAAGCCCGCCGATTGAACGCCTCGAACCACTCAGCGCTGCGAGGCGCCTGAGCACGCCAATCCACATCCGGAAACCGGAAGTCCATGTACCCCAGCGCACAGCCGAAGGCGATGGTCCCGATGTCCACACGTTCGCCGAATCCGGCCGCTTCCTTCTCGAGCCATTCGAGCCCGGTGCGCACCTTCGCGAGCTGGCCGTCGGTCCAGTCGGCCCAGCGGAATTCCTGCGGACGCAGCACGTTCTCGTAGCGCGCGAGCAGCGCGGCGGCGGTCATGCCGTCGGCCAGCGAGAGTTCGGTGAGACGGGCCCAGCGCTCCTTGCCCGAGGCGGGGAACAGCGTGCCGCCCTGCTGGTCGTTGAGGTACTCGCAGATCACGCGGCTGTCGAACAGGGCCTGGCCGTCGTCGGTGAGGAAGGTCGGCACCTGGCCCAGCGGGTTGGTCGGCAGGATGGTCGCGTCGCGCTTCACCGGGCCGGCCGCGCTCGGCAGGCGCTCGATGCGCTCGGCGATGCCGAGCTCGTGCGCGACGACCATGCATTTGCGCACGAAGGGGGAAGCGGGGGAATAGAAGATCTTCATGATGGGTGTGAAGTGTGTGGTGTCAGGCGTGTTCGTCGCGGCCATGGGCCAGGTGCATGCCGGCCGCCCAGCCGAAGGTCAGGGCCGGTCCCAGCGTGATGCCGGGCGCAGGATACTCGCCTCCCATCACCGAATGCATGTCGTTGCCGGCCACGTACAGGCCCGCGATCGGCGTGCCGCGCGCATCGAGCACGCGTGCATGGCCATCGGCGCGCACGCCCAGTGCCGTGCCGATGTCGCCGGGATAGACCTTGACCGCGTAGAACGGCGCCTTCGCGACCGGTGCCACGCAGGCATTGGGCTGGTGCTCGGGGTCGCCGAGGTAGCGGTTGTAGGCCGTGCTGCCCTTGCCGAAGGCCGGGTCCTCGCCGCGCGCGGCCGGTGGGTTGAACGCGGCCACGGTGCGTGCGAGGCCGTCGGGGTCGACATCGGCTTGGCGTGCCAGCGCCTCGAGCGTGTCGGCGCGGTACAGGTAGCCGGCGCGCACCAGGTGCTCGCGCGACCGCCCGCCCGGCAGCGCGAGGCCCAGGCCCCACTTTTCCATGAAGTCGCTGTCGCACACCAGCAGCGCCGGGATGCTCGTGCCGGCCTCGTTGGCCTGGTACATGCCGCGCACGAACTCGTGGTACGAGCTAGCCTCGTTGACGAAGCGCTCGCCGCGCGCGTCGACCGCGATCAGCCCGGGCTTGGCGCGGTCCCACACCAGGTGCGGATAGCGCAGCATGCTGCCGTCGGGACGCTGCATCATCGACACCGGTGCCCACAGCGCCGGGCCCGTGTGGCCGGTGCCGAGCACGCCGCCGGCCTGCCGCGCCATCGCGATGCCCTCGCCGACATTGCCCTGCGGCGACATCGAGTAGGGCCCGGTCGGCGCGGGATAGTGCTCGGCGCGCATCTGCGCATTCCACGGAAAGCCACCGGTCGCGACCACCACGCCGCGCCGCGCCTGCAGCACGATCTCACGGCCGTCGCGCTTCACGCGCACGCCGGTCACCGCACCGCCCGCATCCTGCTCGAGCGCCAGCGCGGGCGTCTCGAGCCAGAACGGAATCTTCTGCTTCAGCAGCCCGTGGAACAGCCGCCCCGCGAGCGCATTGCCCAGCAGCAGCCGCGTGCCGCGGTGGTGGCCACTCAAGCGGTCGGCGAAGTAGCGCAGCACCAGCTTCATGCCGTGCTTCCACGACGCGAACGAGCGCGTGACCGCGAGCAAGTGCTTCACGTCGGTCATGTTGACCATCATCCCGCCGAGCACGCAGAACTCGGGAAGCGGATCGCGCAGGGTGCGGAAGTGCGGGCCGAGCAGCCGGCCGTCGAACTCGATCGGGTCGAGCGAACGGCCGCCCATCGCGGCGCCCTCGCGGTCGGGGTGGTAGTCGGGCGAGTAGGTGCGCGCGGCGAGCTGCACGTCGGTGCGCTCGCGCAGGTAGCGCAGCGCGCGCGGCCCGGCCTCGAGGAAGGCATGGCGCAGCGCCTCGTCGCCGGCCGCGCCCACCGTGTTGCGCAGATAGGTCAGCGCCTTCTCGGGCGTGTCGGGATGGCCCGCAGCCTCGGCCTGGTCGTTGAGCGGCACCCACACCGCGCCGCCCGAGATCGCGGTCGAGCCGCCGATGCGGTCGGTCTTCTCGATCACCAGCACGTCGAGGCCTTCGAGCTTCGCCGTGAGCGCGGCCGCGAGCCCGCCCGCGCCGCTGCCGATCACGACCACGTCGTAGCCGGTCTTCTCCTGGGGCTGCGCCATCACGCCCCCGAGCCGCCGAGCGACTTGCCGCCGTCGACGAACAGCACCTGGCCCGTGACGAAGCCGGTGGCCGGCGA
>NZ_JBZAYE010000490.1:0-5622 GCF_058244205.1 Variovorax sp. 20P10.2.4 | reverse complement strand
TCGGGCAGCCAGGCCAACAGCGCCACGCCGAGCGGGATGAACAGCAGGTTGCCGAGCATCAGCCAGCCGAGCCAGGGCATGTCGACGTCGCGCGCGATGCCGCGCAGCTGGCTCAGGCTCGCGAGGATCTCGAGCATGAAGATCGCGGGCACCACCAGCGCGGGCGAGACCACGAGCGACATGCCGGCCACCGTGATGGCCGAGAAGCCGAAGCCCGCGAAGCCGCGCACCACGCCGGCCGCGAACACCACGCACAGGCTGTAGGCGAGCAGCAGCGGCGCCAGCGGCGGCGTCAGCAGGTCGGCCGGGTTCATGCCGCGAACAGCGGCAGCAGCTTGAGCCGCTGCACCTTGCCCGAGGGCCCGCGCGGCAGGTCGGTCACGAAGCGGTAGTGGCCCGGCGCCTTGTAGCGCCCGAGCGCCTCGGCGCTGAAGGCACGCAGCTCGTCCTCGCCGCAGGCGCTGCCCTCGCGCAGCACGATGCACACGCCGACCTCCTGGCCGTAGTGGCGGTCGGGCACGCCGACGGCCGCGGCCTCGAGCACGGCGGGATGCCGCAGCAGGGCCTCGTCGATCTCGCGCGGCGCGATGTTCTCGCCGCCCTTGATGATCAGTTCCTTGATGCGGCCGGTGACGAAGAAGAAGCCGTCGGCATCGCGGTGGCCGAGGTCGCCGGTGCGCAGCCAGCCGTCGGGCGTGAAGCTGGCGCGCGTGGCCTCCTCGTTCTTGTAGTAGCCGCGCATCACGTTGGGCCCGCGGATCGCGAGTTCGCCGGTGCTGCCGTCGGGCACTTCGGCGAGTGCCGCGTCGATCACGCGCGCCGCGCAGCCCGAGGCGCGGCCGACCGAGCCCAGCTTGCGCCGCGCCGGGTCGAGCGGGTTCGAGAACGAGGGCGCGGCGGTCTCGGTGAGGCCCATGGTCTCGACGATGCCGATGCCGAACAGGCGCTCGAAGGCGCGGTGGTGCTCGGGCGGCAGCGCGGCCGAGGCCGAGCGGCAGAAACGGATGGCGGCCGTGCGTTCGCGCGCCGGCGCCTCGCCCTCGAGCAGGTACGAGATCATGGTCGGCACCACGTTGATCCAGCTGCAGCCGGCCTGCGCGGCCTGCTCCCAGAAGCGGCCGGCCGAGAACTTCGGCGGCATCGCGAGGCTGCCGCCGTGCGCGAGCGGCGCCAGCATGGTCACGCAGAAGGCGTTGATGTGATAGAGCGGCAGCACCGCGAGCACGCGGTCGGCGCTTCCCAGTTCGTGCTCGGCGCTGATCGCCTGCGCGTTGGCCGCGAGGTTGCGCTGCGTGAGCATCACGCCCTTGGGCTGGCCCGTGGTGCCCGAGGTGTACATGAGCAGCGCGACCGCGTCGGGCGAGGGCGCGGGATGCTCCTTCGCTTCGCCTTCCCCCGGCAGCGCGAGCCCGTCGGGATCGGCCACCAGCACCGACACCGGCCGGCCGATGTCCGCGAGCATCGCGCGCACGCGTTCTTCCCACTCGGGCGCCACGCAGACCACGCGGCAGTCGGAGTGCGTGAGCACATAGCGCATCTGCTCGGGCTGCGACAGCAGGTTGACCGGGTTCACGACCATGCCCGCATGCATGGCGCCGAGCAGCAGCCGCAGCGTCTGCAGGCCGTTGGGCATCACGACCGAGACCGTGTCGCCGGGCCGCGCGCCGGCCGCCTGCAGCGCACCGGCCACGCGGCGGCAACCGAGCGCGAGCGCGGCGCAGTCGATGCGCGCCTCGCTTTCGGTGGACAGCGCATACACCGCGCCCGGCTGGCGCGCGGCGACCTGCTCGATCAGGCCATGGACGGTGTCGCCGTCGCCCGCCGCCATGCTCAGTGCGCTCCGTGCTGCGCGAAGAAGGCGCCGAAGATCTGTTCCTCGCTCGGCACCTGCTCGGCGATCGGCCGCGACACGCGCGTGATGTTCAGGTAGTGCCGGTAGTTCATGTTGTCGGAGAAGTTGTTGCGGCCCCAGGTTCCGCAGCCCATCGAGAGCGAGAACGGCAGGCCGTTGTCGAAGCTGCCGCCGGTGGCGATGCAGTGCGCCTGGTCGACGATCACGCGCGACACCGGCAGCGTCAGGCCGAGCTCGAGCGCGCGCTCGGGCACGGCCGAGTGCAGGCCCACCGAATGGCCCGCGCCCTCGTAGCCGTAGATGCGCCCGACGATCGAGGCCGCATGCGCGAAGTCGCGCGCCGCATAGACCGCGAGCACGGGGCTGAGCTTCTCGCCCGAGAACGGATGGTCGTGGCCCACGCCGTCCTCGGCCACCATCAGGATGCGCGGATCGGCCTCGGCGATCGCCTGCCAGGCCGCGCGGTTGGCGCCGTCGACCTCGGCGGCGCGCTCGGCGATGGCGCGCGCCGACTGGCCGATGACCGCGGCCGAGAGCTTGCCCTCGGGCCACATCAGTCGTTGCAGCGTGGCCTTCTGCGCCTCGCCGAGCATCACGGCGCCGCGGTCCTTGAGCGCGGCGAGCAGGCGCGCGCGCACCGCGTCGACGACCACCAGGCTGTTCTCCGACGAGCAGCTGGTCGCGTTGTCGAAGGTCTTCGAGCGAACGATGCGATCGGCCGCGGCCTCGGTATCGGCCGTTTCGTCGACGATGCCCGCGACATTGCCGGCGCCCACGCCGAAGGCCGGCGTGCCGCTCGCATAGGCGGCGCGCACATTGGCCTGCGAGCCGGTGGCCACCACCAGGTCGCACAGCCGCATCAGCTCGGCCGTCGACTGCTTGTTGACGGGTGCGGGCAGCAGCTGCACCAGGTCGCGTGGCGCGCCGATGCGGTCGAACTGCTGGTGGATGAACTCGATCAGCCGCGCCGCGGTCGACCAGCCCTTGGGCGAGGGCGCGACGATCACCGCGTTGCGGCCCTTGAGCGCATTGATGATCTTGTTGGCCGGCGTCGCGCCCGGGTTGGTCGAGGGCGTGATCGCGCACACCACGCCGACCGGCCGCGCGATCTCGACGATGCCGCGCGCCGGGTCCTCGGCGATCACGCCGACCGAGCGCGCGCCCTGCAGGTCGCGCAGCAGGCCGAAGGTCTTGCGGTGGTTCTTGCGCACCTTGTCCTCGACGTTGCCCACGCCCGTGTCGGCCACCGCCAGTTCGGCCAGCTCGCGGTTGCGCGCGGGTTCGATGAGGGCCCAGCCGGCGGCCGTGACCGCCATGTCGACCTGGGCCTGCGACCAAGTCTCGTAGATGCGCTGTGCCGCGCGGGCACGTGCCACCAGTTCGACGATGGGGCCCGAGGTTTCTGAGGAGGATGCGGAGGTGTTCATGGAAATCGCTCGGCGCCCGTGGCGCCGTTCATCAAGAAGAGAAGAAAAAACTAGTCGACGCGGATGTTCGCTTCCTTGGCGAGCTTGCTCCAGCGCACGAGTTCCGTGGAGACCACCTTGCCGAGCTGCTCGGGCGTGCCGCCCACGCCTTCGCTGCCCTGGGCCAGCAGCTTGTCGCGGATCTCGGGTTCCTTCACCACCGTGTTGATCACGCGGTTGAGCCGGTCGATCGCGGGTTGCGGCGTCTTCGCGGGCACGAACACGGCGTACCAGGAGTCGACGTCGAAGTCGGGAATGCCGGCCTCCTGCATCGTCGGCACGTCGGGGAAGGCGGCGCTGCGCTTGGTGGTCGACACGGCCAGCGCCTTGAGCTTGCCGGCCTTCACGAACTGCGCCGCGGCGGGAATCGATACCCACAAGAGCGGCACCTGGCCGCCCATCACGTCGGTGACCGCCGGGCCGCCGCCGCGGTAGGGCACGTGCGTCATCTGCGTGCCGGTGCGCAGCTTCAGCAGCTCGCCCGCGAGGTGGCCGGGCGAGCCGTTGCCCACCGAGGCGAAGGAGATGCTGTCGGGCTTGGCCTTGGCCATCGCGACCAGCTCGGCCACGGTGCTGGCCGGGAACTGCGGGTTCGCCACCAGGATCTGCGGCAGCGAGGCCACCAGGCCCACGGGCGCGAAGTCCTTCGCGGTGTCGAACGAGAGCTTGTTGTAGATGGCCGGGTTGATGGTGTGCGAGGACAGCGTGAACAGCACCGTGTAGCCGTCGGCCGGCGACTTGGCGACCAGCTCGGTGCCGATCGAGCCGGCCGCGCCGCCGCGGTTGTCGATGACGACCGGCTGGCCCAGCAGCGTCTGGAAGCGCTCCTGCACGATGCGCGCGATCACGTCGGTGCCGCCGCCGGGCGGGTAGGGCACGATCAGCTTGATCGGCTTGCTGGGGTAGTCGCTCCCGTTCTGCGCGACCGCGGCCAGCGGCGATGCCAGCGCCGCGGCGGCCAGCAGCCCCGCGCGCAACCAGGGGGCGGACAAGGACAGTCTCATGCAGGTCTCCTTCTCGTTGGGGTGGCGGGGGCGGTGGCGGGGCGGTAGCCCAGCGTGGCGCTGGCGTCGCGCGCGCAGGCCATGATGCGATCGGAGAGTTCGCGCGCCTGGGTGCGCGCGAAGCGGATGGAGGGCACGCTCATGCCGACGGCGGCCACGGCCGTGCCGCGCGCATCGAACACCGGCACGCCGAGGCCGCAGACGCCCAGGCGCCATTCCTCGCGGTTCTCGGCATAGCCGCGCGCGCGGCTGCGTTCGAGTTCGGCCTGCAGCGCATCGAAGTCGATGATGCTGTGCGGCGTGTGGGGCTGCAGCGTGCCGAACAGCGCCCGCAGCGCGGCGGCATCGAGCCGCGCGGCCGCCAGCATCGCCTTGCCGGAGGCCACGCAGCAGGCCGGCGCGCGGCCGCCGATGCGCGAATAGGCGGCCACGGGCAGCGGGCTGTCGAACTTGTCGAGGTAGACGATCTCGGCGCCGTCGAGCACCGCGAGATGGATGGTCTCGCCGCTGGCCTGCGCCAGCGCCGCGAGGTGCGGGCGCAGCAGCGCGCCGATGTCGGCCGCCTCGGAGACCATGGCGCCGAGCTCGAACAGGCGCAGGCTCGGCCGGTAGGCGCTGGTGTCGGCGTCCTGCACCGCCCAGCCGCATTCCACCAGCGTCTGCAGCGTGCGATGGGCATTGCTGCGCGCCATGCCGAAGGCAAGGGCGACGTCGGTCACGCGGCAGGCGCGTGCCTGGCGTGCCATCCATTCCATGACGGCGAGGCCTTTGGCGAGCGTGGAATCCATGCGTCTCCGTTGTCCCGACGCTTTCTATAGATTCCAAATATTGGAACAGCGTTCGGATAATTGAAACTCAATGTACAAACGCCGATGGCGCTTGTCAACGCGACACTTTCGGCTGACATGGCGCGCGGGCCATGCGGAACTCAGTGCCTATGCCGCCCCGCCATCAGCGCGATTACCTCGCGGAAGATCGCATTGCCCGTCGAGGCCGCGAGGTCCAGCACGTGGCTGTGGCTGTAGTAGGGGCTCAGGTCCAGCCCCACGCCGATGCCCGCGATCGCGATGTCGCGCTGCTGCTCCTGGCGCGCCAGCACCTCGCGCAGGTGGTGGTCGAGGTAGTGCGGATCGTTGGCGAGATGGGTCGCGCTGTCCATCGGCGAGCCGTCGGAGATCACGAGCAGCAGCTTGCGCTCTTCGCTGCGCGCGCGCAGCCGCGTGCAGGCCCAGTCCACGGCCTCGCCGTCGATGCCCTCGCGGAACAGCTCGGGCCGCAGCAGCGCGGCCATCGGCGCGCG
>NZ_JBZAYE010000049.1:0-23573 GCF_058244205.1 Variovorax sp. 20P10.2.4 | reverse complement strand
CGAGCTGATGGCGCTGCAGGGCTCGATCCGCTTCGCGGCCGAAGCGGCGCTGCGCGAGCGTGAGGTGGGGCGCGGGCCCTTTCCCGCCTCGCTGTCGCACCAGCGCCGCAATGCGCCGCTGGCGGAGCATCGCTGGATCCGCCTCAGGCAACGCATGCTGGCCGAGCGCGACGGCGCGCTCTGCATCGCCATCGGCAGCTGCAGCTACCCGGGCTTCTCCTTCGACAGCGAGCCGGCCTCGGCCTCGTTCGAGCGGCTGTTGAAGACGGTGCGCAGGCTGGGGCCGGGCGGCCCCGAGATGCTGTTCATGCTGGGCGACCAGATCTATGCCGATGCGACCGGCGGCATCATCGATTCGACCAACCCGGTCGAGCGCTACACCGACCGCCACCAGCGGGCCTTCGCGCGGCCCGCGCTGCAGAAGCTGCTGGCGCGGGTGCCGTCGGTGTGCACGGTGGACGACCACGAGTTCACCGACAACTACCCGCTGGCCCGCTCGCTGTTCAAGCCGCATCTCGCGCGTTGCGGCTACAGCCAGTTGCGCGAGGCGCATGCACTGCGGGCCGCGAAGAGCGCGCTGACCGCCTATCAGCTGATGCATGGCACCGAGAGCATGCGCCGCTTCGGCTTCGCGCGCTACGAGCGCGGTGGCGTGCGCTTCTTCGTGGCCGATACGCGGCGCTGGCGCAAGGCGGCGGAGCACAGCGAGCCGGGCAAGCCGGTCGCGGCGCGCACGCTGTCGGACCAGGCACGCGCGGCCTTCCATGCCTGGGTGGAGGAGGGCCGTCACAGCGACGCCTTCCATTGCCTGCTCACGGGCAGCGTGCTGCTGCCCGGGCTGGTGCCGGGCTGCGATCCCGCGAACCCCGGCCCGCCCGACTCGATGCAGGCCGCACCGGCCGAGCGCGCCGAGCTGCTGGGCCAACTGGCCGATGCGGTGCCGGGGCGCTTCGCCTGCATCTCGGGCGACTACCACCTGAGCTTCTCGGGTGCGGTCACGGTGGATGGCAAGCGCGTCGGTGCGGTGATGCTCGCGCCGGCCTTCTACGCGCCCCTGCCCTATGCCAACTGCTCGCCCGGCGATCTCTGGCTCGACGAGGCCCTGCCATTGCCGGGCGGCCGCACGTTGCGCCTCGAGGCGATCGATGGCGAACTGCCGCAGCGCGGATCGGGCTATGGCCTGCTGCGCTTCGAGCGGCACGCCGGGGGATGGACGGCCGCGCTGTCGACCGACCTGCTGGTGCTCGAGGAGGGCACGACCCGGCAGCGCTTCGACTGGCCGAGCGTCGACCTCCGGTAGCGCCGCGCGGCGTTCTCCCCCAATTGGGGCATGCGCGCGGCACGGCGATGAACTCCAATCCCCGCATGCCGTTCAGCAGGGCTCGTGGGGCCCGCGTGCGGCGCGTTGCAGTCTTCCAAAAAGAAAGCGCTCATGCCGGGACGGTTGGTTTCGATCGATGTGCCCTCGATCTACAAGGTGGCAGGCCTGTGGCTCGCGCTGCCGCGGCCGATGGCCTGGTGCACGCCCGACACGCGGCGCGCGCTCGCCGGCATCCGCAAGGAGGTCGAGCGCCGCGGCGGTCGCCTGCTGCTGTCCGACCTGTTCCATGACCGGACCGCCGAGTCCGGCCGGCCATCGTCCTTCGGTGCCTGCACGGGCGACGGCATGCACGAGGCCGGTCGTGCGTTCGACGTCGACCTTGGCGCGCTGCGCCTGCCGCTGGCCGAGTTCTGGGCGCTGGCGCGCGGCTTCGGCGTGGTGCCGATCCACCGCACGCCCGACCCGGCGCTCAGCGAGGCCTGGCATTTCGAATGCCGCGGCAGCCATCAGCGCGTGTACGACCAGCATGCGTCGAAGCCCACGGGCCTGTTCAGGACGCCGTACCTCGCGATGGTGGCCAGCGCGACCCTCGCGGCCGGCCTGCCGCACGACCTGTTCATCCACAACGCCGACGAGGCGCGCCTGCAGAGCGGCCTGATCCGCCTGGGGCACGACATCGGCGGCATCGATGGCCTGATCGGCTTCCGCTCGATGCGGGCGCTGCGGGCCCTGGCCCTCGATGGTCTGTCGCTCGAGGCGCAGCTGAGCGGGGTCGAGTGGTGGTTGCGGGGGATGTACCCCGCGGAGTACGGCGACGCCGAGTCGATGGAGACGGCGCTTGCGGCCTGAGCTTCCGGGGTTATTTCTTGTCCGCAGCGACGGGTGCAGCAGCTTCGGCGATCTTTTTCTTGAGCCAGCCAGCGAGTTCGCGCTTGCCCTTGGCATTGGCGGTGCGCCAGGCCTCGCGCGCCAGCGCGACGAAGCGCTCCTCGGCCTCGTCGGGCACTTCGGAAGGGCGGTCTTCCCGGTCGAGCCAGCCGGCCTCGACCTCGCAGTGCCGCTCGATCTGCCGCGCGAGGTTGTCGCCGATCGGCCGCGCGCTCTTGATCTGGCTCCACATGCTCGGCGACACCTCGATCTTCCGGGCGAAGGCCTGGTCGAGCCCCTTGGCGGGCAGGCCGGCGGCCACGGACGCTTCGAGAAAGCGGCGATGCAGCGCGAGCACATTGCGGCGGCGTGCGACGGTGAGATTGGGCACTGTTCAAAAACAACAACAAGACAAAAAAAGATTGTCCCGGTTGTTGACGCCCTCGTAAAGACTATTTACAGTGCAAGGCAATCGCAGGCCCAGGCCGCGAGAGGCCCGATCCCTCCACCCTTTTTCAAAGCGCGACAGCTTCAACCAAGGTCCCATCGTGAACACCGCACGCCAACTCTCCAGCATTCGACCCGTCTCGGGCCGGGCGCTCGTGCGCGCGGGTTTCAGCAAAGGATTCGACCTGCCGTCGCCCGCCACGAACCTGGGTCGCTCGTACGCCATGCATTCGCCGAACCACGCGAAAGCGCGCGTTGATGCATTCGAGGATCGACTGCCACCGGGTGGAGGTTGCGCTTAGGCGCTTGCCCTCCCCAGCTCTCTTACCAGAGGCCCGGACACCGAAAGGTTCCGGGCCTTTTTGTTTTTCGTCGCCGCATCCCGATGCGGTTCGCGTTCGCGGCGATCGTGCCGTGGCGGTGGTGTCTCCGGATGCCGCCGATGTTCTTCCACAACTTGCCGCGAGGCGCAGCCGTCACTGGATCGGCGCGCAGCTTCGCCATTTCGGGTGTGCCTTCACCACACCGCCAGGATCAGCCGCGTGGACGGTCTGGCGGGATGTGCAGGAGCGTGGACCACTCCTGTGCAGCGATGTCGCACGGGGCCTCGAGCGAGAGCGCGGGGCCTGTCGCGTGAGGACACAACCGAAATGGAAAGCGCCTTTTCCTCGATCACGTTCCGCTAACTCAGCGGCCAGAGTGCCTCCCTGTCTGGGGCCTGTTGACACTATGCAAGGGGTCGCGTTGCCCCGCAAAGGGGCTGGATGCAAGGCGCCCGCGCGCAGCAAGGCGTCCGCCTTGCAAGCGCGGGCAACGCCGCAGACGGCCCCTTTGCGGGGCAACCCGGAGGGAAGCTCGCCAGAGCCCGCCCCTCGGCGTTGCGCTCCTAGCGTGTGCGGACGCACACGCGTCGTCACGCGCCTTGATGGGCGGGCTCTGGCGAGCTTCGCGACCCCTTGCATAGTGTTAACAGGCCCCAAGAGGAAGCCAGGGGTTCGAGTCCCCTGCGGAACGCCAATGCTGTCACCACATCGCTCAACCCATACAACAAGGAGTCATCGCATGCGCAAGCGCAACAGCCCCATCCGCATGATCGCCGTGCATCCCGCGCCGGCGCGCAAGCCCTTCGTGTCCGCGCTGGCGCGGCGCCTGGGCTTCGGTCGCAAGACCGATGTCCTGCGCGAGTCGGGTTCGCTGCGCGAGCTGCGGCTCGATCAGCTCGACCTCGACCAGCGCGTGCGCGAAGTCGGTGAGTGGTAGCGGATCTTTCTTTCTTTCTTTCGTTTTTCCATGGTGCGCGTAGCTCAATGGCAGAGCCGCGGGTTGTGATCCCGCTGACGACGGTTCGATTCCGTTCGTGTACCCCAGACTTTTCGACCATCGTTCGACATCGCCGCGAAAGGAGGCGAGCCATGCATTCACACGTCCTGCAACTCGACATCCAGGGCACGCCGCAAGCCTGGGTCTCGCTGGAGCAGGCGGTGCTGCACTACGCCTGCGACGACGTGGCCTGGGAAGACGGCGACGCGCCGCTGGCCACCATGCGCGGCGGCTTCAACGTGGCGCGCGGCGTGCAGTCGCGCATCGAGGTGGCGCCGATCATCGCGCTGCGCGGTGCCTCGAAGATCAACCTCTTCGATGTCGTGCCCGGCCTCACCAAGCGCAAGTTGCTGCGCCGCGACCGCCATACCTGCGCCTACTGCGCGGGCGTGTTCCCGGAACAGGTGCTGCAGTGCGAGCACGTGCTGCCGGCATCGCGCGGCGGTGCCTGGAGCTGGACCAATCTCGTGACAGCCTGTGCCGCGTGCAACGGCCGCAAGGCCGCGCGCACGCCCGAGGAAGCCGGCATGCCGCTCGTGTACCTGCCGTACGTGCCGAGCCGTTTCGAGAACTTCCTGCTCGAGGGCCGCCACATCCGCGCCGACGTGCACGAATGGCTGGCCAGGCGGCTGCCGAAGGGGTCGCGGCTGCAATGAACCGGCGCCAATGCAAAGGCCCGCTGTCCTCGCGGACAGCGGGCCTTTGCATTGGCGCCGTTCAGCGGCCGAGTCCGAAGTAGCGGTAGGCGATCGCCCCGGCTGCCGCGAGGCCGCCGACGATCGCGAAGAGGACCTTGGCGGTGCGCCCGTTGCTGCGCCTGGAGCGCTGCCAGTGCTCCGGCCCGATCAGGTCGATGGGCACGGTGGGTTTGCCGATGTCGGGAGCCTTTTCCATGGGGCGGAAATATAGCGTAGGCCCGAAAAGCCACCCGGGTGGCGGCTCATCGGACGGGGTTCCGCCGGTTCGCGCGCGGACAAAAAAATACCCGCCGAGGCGGGTGTGGCAACGAGCTTTCTGGCTTCGGTTTCTGGTCCCTGTGGTCATTGTTGTAGGGCGCTGTGTGACAGCAACAGCAAGATGCCATGCGGCACGGGAGCCGCCACTGCAGGGGCAGGATCGGCGATGCAGCCGTCATCCAAAAATGTGAAATAGTGCGGAAATGAACAAGGAAATCATCCTCAAGGCGCTGAAGGCCGCGCTGCAGAACTGGATCCGCAGTGCCTCGCCGGCGCAGCTGTGGCGGGTGCATCAGGTGGGTGGACTCGGTGCGGTCATCGAGGTCGACGGCGACGACCTGCGGGTGCGCATCGAGCTCGATGGCCCGCGCAGCATGTTGTCGGAGATCGGCATGACGGGCGGCCGGCTGCCCATCACCGAAGCCTTCCGCGGCGAGGACGGCGCCACGTGGGGTACGCCGCCGCCGCTGGGCAGCGGCGAGCGCGAGCGCTGGTTCCTCGCGAGCGAGGTCGCGCAGGCGCATGCGCGGCAGTACCTCGAGGCGGAGGTGGTCGACAGGCAGGCGTTGCTGGCGGCCTATGCCTCCGACTGGCTGGCGCGGCGATCTGCGGCTTGAGGCCTTCGCGTGAATGCGCGTGCTGTGTGGCGACGCCGAATCGCTGCGACGTGGTTCACGATCGTTCAGCACCTTGATTTGGGCCACGTGACTTATTCCTCCGTAAGGAGGTGTGCGCCCGCGAGGGTCAAACGTATTCTTCCGTGACAACTGCAAGTTTCTTTGTCGGTTGTTGTCACACAAGGGAGAAGTCATGAGAAGCGCAGATTTCAGCAGGATGTCGGGTGCGCGCCTGCTTTCCATCGCAGCCGCGGCTGCGGCAATGTCGGCCTGTGGGGGCGGTGGGGGAGGGGGCGGAGGCTTTCCGTTGCTGCCCATGGCGTCGGCACCCGCGCCGGCACCAGCGCCCGCACCGGACCCGCAGGCCGAGAGCTCCGCGCCCTGCTTCAACGAAGCCGATTTCCGCGAAGGCACGCTGCTCGAGTTCGAGGCGGTCGCGCCCGGCAAGGACCCCGCGGCCGATTCCTTCCGCCGGAAGAGCGTGACCGAAGGGCGCGAGGCCTTTGCCGGTGCCACGCCGGTGGCCTTCAACGTCGGCACGGAGGTCAGTGCCTCTCCAGCCTTCGAGCAGCGCATCGTCAAGAAGGAATACAAGGACCTGGTCGGCGGCAATCTCTTCCTCTATGGAAAGTCGACCTCGTACCACAGCAAGATCGATGACAAGTTCGCCGACGACATGAAGCTTCCCGCCATCGTGCCCCGGGAGTACACAGGCTACGCGTCGCAGGTGTTCGAGCCTCCGTTCTCGTTCCCGATCGACATGAAGCCCGGGCAGGTCGTGAGCAAGGAGTCCTCCGTGACCAAGACCGAGACCTCCAATGGCAGCGTGGTCTCGACGCGTACGCTGCCCGCGAAGGGCGAACTCAGCTACAGCGGTCGCGAAAAGCTGGAGACGCCGCTGGGCACGTTCAGCACCTGCAAGTTCACGCTGAAGCTGACGCTGGGTTCGCTGGTCGGCCCGTCGGCCACCAAGGAGTTCTGGCTGGCGGCCGAAGGACCTTATCGCGGCCAGTTGCTCAAGGGTGTCGATCCGAAGTCGCCGATGGTCGCGACGAAGATGACCTACTCGCCCAAGTAACACCGGTGCATTGAGCATCGATCGTGGCAGGTCCGGCGGGCCTGCCACCCGCGCCAAGGCAAGCAGTACGGACGCACAAAGAAAAACGGCCGAAACCCAGAAGGATTTCGACCGTTTTCAGTGTTGGTGGTGGGCCCTGAGTGACTCGAACACTCGACCTACGGATTAAGAGTCCGCTGCTCTACCAACTGAGCTAAGAGCCCTTGCGTTGAAAACATATTCGTTTTCAGGCAAGTCTGCGAGTATAGCGTAGAAATTCAGGTTTCTCAAAATTTTTGAGTGGAACGTGTGTGGCGGATTAGCATTCGGCACCGACGAAGGGGTTCGCCCCCTCTCTTTCCCATTCAGGAGAACTTCCATGAGCGATGCAAACACCGCGCCGCATGTCGTGATCACGGGCGCCGCGGGCGCACTCGGACGCGCCGTTGCACAACACTTCCTCGCGCAGGGCGCGCGCGCCGCGCTGATCGACCACCACGCCGGGCGCCTGGCCGAGGTGTTCCCGGGCCTCGACAACTCGCAGCACCTGCTGCTGGCCGGCGACGTGACCTCGGCCTCGTCCATGGCCGGCCTGTCCGAACAGATCCTCAAGGCCTTCGGCCGCGTCGACGCGCTGGTGCACATCGCCGGCGGCTTCGAGATGGGCGAGGCGACGCACGCGCTCACGCGCGAGAGCTGGGACCGGATGATGAACCTCAACGCATGGTCCTTCGTGGCCGTGACACAGGCATTGCTGCCCTCGATGATCGAACGCCGCGCCGGCCGCATCGTCGCGGTGACGGCGAAGGTCGCGGCACGCGGCCTGCCCGCCATGGCGTCGTACATTGCGTCGAAGAGCGCGCTGCAGCGGCTGGTGGAGGCGATGGCGGCCGAGGCGGCGCCGCATGGCGTCAATATCAACAGCGTGGCGCCGAGCGTGCTCGACACGCCGGCCAACCGGCAGGCGATGCCCGATGCAAACCCGGCCGAATGGGTGTCGACCGCGGTCGCCGCGCAGACCATCGGCTTTCTCGCGTCGCCCGGCGCGGCGGCGCTGCACGGCCAGCACCTGGCGCTCGACTGACGCACAGCGCCCCAAGCAAAAGGGCCTTGGCGGATGCCAAGGCCCTTTTTTGTCGGTTGGTGGAGAGGATGAGGATCGAACTCACGACCTCCGCATTGCGAACGCGGCGCTCTCCCAGCTGAGCTACCCCCCCAACGCGACGCGAATTTTAGCCGGAACCCGCGATGGCGTGCTCGCCGCATGCCAAGATGCGCGCCTTTCAGGAACAGCACCGGCTCCCGGCACCACCATGGCCCCCACACGCGATCCCGCCTGGCTCGAAGGCATGTACAACAACCTCGCGCGGGTGAAGGAACACCCGGCGTACTTCGCGCGCTGGGCGCGCGAATCCGCCGCGGCGCGCGACACGCTGCCGAGCCGCATCGACCTGCGCTACGGCGAGGGCGTCAACGAGACGCTCGACGTGTTCCCGGCGCCGGTGCCCGACGCGCCCGTGCTGGTCTTCATCCACGGCGGCTACTGGCGCGCGATGGACAAGAAGGACCATTCCTTCATCGCGCCCGCGTTCAACGACCGCGGCATCTGCGTGGTGCAGCCGAACTACGCGCTGTGCCCGGGCACGCCCGAGCAGCCCGTGACGGTGCCGGGCATCGTGCTGCAGATGGTGCGCGCGCTCGCATGGACCTGGCGCAACGTGGCGGCGCACGGCGGCGATCCCGCGCGGATCACGGTGGCGGGGCATTCGGCCGGCGGCCACATGGCGGCGGCGCTGCTGGCCTGCGACTGGAAGGCCGTGGCGCCCGACCTGCCCGAACACCTGGTGCGCAATGCGCTGTCGATCTCGGGCCTGTACGACCTCGCGCCGCTGCAGCGCACGCCCTTCCTCGAGCAGGTGCTGCGACTCAGCGACGAGGACGTGCGCCGCGCGAGCCCCGCGCACTGGCCCGCGCCGAAGCGCGGACTGCTCTACGCGGTGGCGGGCGGCAACGAGAGCGAGGAATTCATCCGCCACAACGCGATGATCCGCGAGGCCTGGGGCTCGCGAGCGGTGCCAGTGTGCGAGGTGCTGCCCGGGCTCGATCACTTCGGCGTGGTCGACGCGCTGGCCGATTCCTCGCACCGGCTGCACCGGCTCGCAGTGCAGCTGCTCGAGGCTTGAAGACCTACATCAGCAGGTGTTCGCCGGCGTTGTCGCCGCCCAGCGTGACGTAGTTGACCTTGCGGATGTCCATCAGCGTGCGGCCGCCCGCGTAGCTGATCGAGCTCTGCACGTCCTGCTCCATCTCGACCAGCGTGTCGGCCAGTTTGCCCTTGATGGGCTCGAGGATGCGCTTGCCTTCGACGTGCTTGTACTCGCCCTTGTTGAAGTCGCTGGCCGAGCCGTAGTACTCCTTGAACAGCGCGCCGTCGACCTCGACCGTCTGGCCCGGCGATTCCTCGTGGCCCGCGAACAGCGAGCCGATCATCACCATCGAGGCGCCGAAGCGCACGCTCTTGGCGATGTCGCCGTGGTCGCGGATGCCGCCGTCGGCAATGATCGGCTTGGTCGCCACGCGCGAGCACCACTTGAGCGCGCTGAGCTGCCAGCCGCCGGTGCCGAAGCCGGTCTTGAGCTTGGTGATGCAGACCTTGCCCGGGCCGATGCCGACCTTGGTCGCGTCCGCGCCCCAGTTCTCGAGGTCGATCACCGCCTCGGGCGTGCCGACGTTGCCGGCGATCACGAAGGTCGCGGGCAGCTTCTGCTTGAGGTAGCCGATCATGTTCTTCACGCTGTCGGCATGGCCGTGCGCGATGTCGATCGTCACGTACTCGGGCACCAGGCCCTGCGCGACGAGCTGGTCGACCGTGTCGTAGTCGGCCTTCTTCACGCCCAGCGAGATCGAGGCGAACACGCCATGGCCCTGCATGCGCTTCACGAGCGCGACGTTGTCGAGGTCGAAGCGGTGCATGACGTAGAAGTAGCCGTTCTGCGCCAGCCACAGGCAGATGGACTCGTCCACCACCGTCTTCATGTTGGCCGGTACCACCGGCAGGCGGAAGCTGCGGCCGCCGAGCGTGACGCTGGTGTCGCACTCGGAGCGGCTCTCCACGCGGCACTTGCGCGGCAGCAGCAGGATGTTGTCGTAATCGAAGATTTGCATGAAACCAAGCTCCTGGAGGAAGTCGTTGAAAACGAGTGAGCGCTTGGTCTGGCCGGCTTCGGCGGCGTCGCTGCGAAAGCCCCTGCGGGGGCGGGCGACGCGCACAAAAAACCGGGCACAAAAACTTGGGCCCGGTGATTGATTCTACGCAGCCTCCCGTGGGGAGGTCTTCCGGAACTTCATATAACCCGCATACGCCGTGGTTTCTACAATCGACGGATGTTTGAAGAATTCGCGGCCGATGACCGCACCCCGCCGCCGGTCGACCTGCCGCTGCTGCACAACCTCAACGCCGAGCAGCTCGCAGCCGTCACGCTGCCGGCCGGCAACGCGCTGATCCTCGCGGGCGCCGGCTCGGGCAAGACCCGCGTGCTCACCACCCGCATCGCCTGGCTGCTGCAGACGCGCCAGGTGTCCGCCGGCGGCATCCTGGCCGTGACCTTCACCAACAAGGCCGCCAAGGAGATGATGACGCGGCTCACGGCGATGCTGCCGGTCAACGTGCGCGGCATGTGGATCGGCACCTTCCACGGCCTGTGCAACCGCTTCCTGCGCGCGCACTGGAAGCTGGCCAACCTGCCGTCGACCTTCCAGATCCTCGACACGCAGGACCAGCTCTCGGCCATCAAGCGGCTGATGAAGCAGTTCAACGTCGACGACGAGCGTTTTCCCGCCAAGCAGACGCAGTGGTTCATCGCGGGCGCCAAGGAAGACGGCCTGCGTCCCGACGCGGTCGAGATCCGCAGCGAGGACGACCGCAAGAAGGTCGAGCTCTATCGCCTCTACGAGGAGCAGTGCCAGCGCGAGGGCGTGGTCGACTTCGGCGAGCTGATGCTGCGCAGCTACGAGCTGCTGCGCGACAACGAACCGGTGCGCGAGCACTACCAGCGGCGCTTCCGCCACATCCTGATCGACGAGTTCCAGGACACCAACCGGCTGCAGTACGCCTGGATCAAGATGCTCGCGGGCAACACCGTCGCGGGCCAGTTCGTGCCGGGCGAGAACAGCGTGGTGGCCGTGGGCGACGACGACCAGAGCATCTATGCCTTCCGCGGCGCGCGCGTGGGCAACATGGCCGACTTCGTGCGCGAGTTCGACGTGCGCCACCAGATCAAGCTCGAGCAGAACTACCGCAGCTACAGCAACATCCTCGACTCGGCCAACGAGCTCATCAGCCACAACAAGAAGCGCCTGGGCAAGAACCTGCGCACCGACCAGGGTCCGGGCGAGCCGGTGCGCGTCTACGAGTCCTCGAGCGACCTCGCCGAGGCGCAGTGGATGGTCGAGGAGATGCGCCAGCTGGTGCGCGACGGCATCGACCGCAAGGAGATGGCCGTGCTCTACCGCAGCAATGCGCAGAGCCGGGTGATCGAAACCGCGCTGTTCAATGCCTCGGTGCCGTACCGCGTGTACGGCGGCCTGCGCTTCTTCGAGCGCGCCGAAATCAAGCATGCGCTGGCCTACCTGCGCCTGCTCGAGAACAAGGACGACGACACCAGCTTCCTGCGCGTCGTCAACTTCCCGCCGCGCGGCATCGGCGCGCGCACGCTCGAGCAGCTGCAGGACGCCGCGCGCGCCGCGGGTCGCTCGCTGCACGACGCGGTGCACGCGGTCGGCGGCAAGGCCGGCTCCAACCTCACGGCCTTCGTCGCCAAGATCGACGTGCTGCGCGAACAAACGCAGGGCGCGAGCCTGCGCGAGATCATCGAGCTGGTGCTCGACCACAGCGGCCTGGTCGAGCACTACCGTGCCGACCGCGAAGGCGCCGACCGCATCGAGAATCTGGAGGAACTGGTGAATGCGGCCGAGAGCTTCGTCACGCAGGAAGGCTTCGGCCGCGATGCGGTGGCGCTGCCGGTCGACGAGCTGCGCCAGTCGCCCGCGAGCCAGGGCATCGACCCGGGCCGTCCGCTGCTCGACGAGCCGCTGGCGCCCGACGCCGAAACCGGCGAAACGCTGAGCCCGCTCGCGGCCTTCCTCACGCACGCGGCGCTCGAGTCGGGCGACAACCAGGCCCAGGCCGGGCAGGACGCGGTGCAGCTGATGACGGTCCACGCCGCCAAGGGCCTCGAGTTCGACTGCGTGTTCATCACCGGCATGGAAGAGGGCCTGTTCCCGCACGAGAACTCGATGAGCGACTACGAGAGCCTCGAGGAGGAGCGCCGCCTGATGTACGTCGCGATCACGCGCGCGCGCAAGCGGCTGTACCTGAGCCACTCGCAGACCCGCATGCTGCACGGCCAGACCCGCTACAACGTCAAGAGCCGCTTCTTCGATGAGCTGCCCGAGGGCGCGCTCAAGTGGCTCACGCCCAAGAACCAGGCCTTCGGCAACTCGGCCTTCGGTTATGGCAACGGCTACGGCAGCACGCGGGGCGCGGGTGGCGGTGGCTACGGCGGCGGCAAGGCCTATGGCGGCGGCGCCGCCAAGGAGACCTTCGCGAGCCCGCCGGTGCCGCCGCAGAAGAGCGCGCCCTCGCATGGCCTGCGCTCGGGCATGCAGGTGTTCCACAACAAGTTCGGCGAAGGCACGGTGACCGCGCTCGAGGGCACCGGCGACGATGCGCGCGCGCAGGTCAAGTTCACGCGCCACGGCGTGAAGTGGCTGGCGCTGTCGGTGGCCAAGCTCACGCCGGTCTGAGCCGCGGCGCGGCGCGGCCCGGCTCAGTTCGGGTCGAAGCTGTCTCGGAAGGTGAACCAGGTCGAGGCCAGCGACATCGCCGCCAGCACCAGCGCCGTGCCCACGATCAGCACGGTGCCGATCGCGGTGGCGCCCGAGCCCGCGCCCACGGCGCCGACGCCCACCAGCACGGTGGCGATCAGGCCGACCGCGATGCCGGCCAGCAGGAACACGCCGAACCAGGCGATGCCGAACAGCGCATAGGCGCCGAAGTTGCGGAACAGCGCCACGATGCTGAAGAAGATGCTCTTCACCGGCTCCACGCGGTGCCAGTGCACCAGCGCGGGCGCATGCCACATCGCGAGCGACAGCGGCAGGTTCAGGCACAGGTGGACCATGCGCGCGACCTGGAACTCGCTGCTGGCCAGCACCTCGGGCGAGAGCGCCTCGTCGAGCAGGTAGGCGCGCGCGAGCTGGCCGCCGTCGACCAGCGCGGTGGCCAGCACCGCGAGCACGAAGTACACGGCCGAGATCAGGCCCAGCACCACCAGCGGACGCCATTCGGCGCGCAGCGCGGCGAAGACCTCGACGAACATCGCCGAGCCGGTGGGCCGGCGCGCGCCGGCCTGTCCGTTGCCGCCGGCCTGCTCGTCGGCGTAGGCCACCGAGGTGGCGACCATCAGCCCCAGCGTCATGAAGGGCAGCAGCACCGGCGCCAGCACGCTGCCCAGCAGCGGCACCACCGACAGCGTCGAGATCAGCGCCATCAGCAGGAAGAACAGCGACACGAAGGCCAGCGGTTGCCGCCAGAAGGTCTTGAGTCCGAGGCGGACCCATTGGGCGCCGGTCTTGGCCGGCACGAGGTGGAGTTTCATGGGGTACGGGTCAGGCGGCCACGGGCTCGAGGGCGCGGGCCATGACATGCGGGTGCCGCACGCGCTCGCGCAGCACGCGCTCGAAGTGCGTCGGATCGTGGGGCTTGAGCATGCTGGCCTCGCGCGGCAGGTGGAAGTCCCAGAGGCGGGAGATCCAGAAGCGCAGCGCCGCGGCGCGCAGCATCGCGGGCAGCAGGGCGCGTTCCGAGGCGTTGAGCGGGCGCACGCCCTCGTAGGCGGCGAGCAGCGCCTCGGCGCGTTCCTCGTCGTGGCGGCCGGTCGGCAGGTCGATCGCCCAGTCGTTGAGGCACACGGCGAGGTCGAACAGCCAGGTGTCGGTGCCGGCGAAGTAGAAGTCGAACACGCCGGTCAGGCGCGGAGCGGCACCTTCTTCGTGGCCGGTCTCGAACATCGCGTTGTCGCGGAACAGGTCGGCATGCACCGGCCCGCGCGGCAGGGCGGCATAGGCCGAGGACTCGGCCACGTGGTTCTGGTAGGCGAGCTCGCCGCGCAGCAGGGCCGACTGGGCCTCGTCGATGTGGGGCAGCACCACCGGCACCGTGTCGTTCCACCACGGCAGGCCGCGCAGGTTGGGCTGGATGCGCGGAAAGTCGCGACCCGCCAGGTGCATGCGCGCCAGCAGCGCGCCGAGTTCGGCGCAATGCGCGGCGCCCGGCGCGAGCTCGCTGCGGCCCGCCAGCTTGCGCACCACCGCGGCCGGCTTGCCCGCCACCTTGAGCAGCAGCTCGCAGGGCGCGTTGGCCGGCACCGACAGCGGGTGCGTGTTCTGGGCGTCGATCGCCTGCACGGCCGGATCGGCCACCGGCTCGGGCACCGGCAGGCCGCGCGCGGCCAGGTGCTTCATCAGGCACAGGTAGTAGGGGAGCTGCTCGGCGCTCAGGCGCTCGAACAGCGTGAGAACGTACTCGCCCGACTCGGTGGTGGCGAAGTAGTTGGTGTTCTCGATGCCGCCCTCGATGCCGCGCAACTCGCGCAGGGGGCCCAGGCCGAGGCGCTGCACGAGCGCGTCGGCCTCGCCGAATTCGACTTCGGTAAAGACTGCCATGGAAAGCGCCCTCAGCGCGGTTGGGATGCGGCTGCCGCTGCGATGCGTCGCACGGTCAGAACTTCATGACGTTCCAGACCCGGGGCGAGGTGCCCGCGGGGCCGTCGGCCGCGTTGGGACGCGCGCCGGACGGATCGTTCGGCAGCACCTGGTAGCCGGGCATGTTGGCCTTGGGCGTCACGTTGATGCTCTGCGTGCGGCCGCCGTAGCGGACCTCGTCGACCGAGGCGCCGCTGTCCTCGGTGTGCAGGTGCTCGATCTTCTGGTTGCGCCGACCGTCGGCCTGCTGCTCCTGATTCTGTAGCGAGGGATCCGCTGCAGCCGGTGCCGCCGCGGGCGCGTTCTGCGCTTGCACGGCGGCGAGGGGGGTGGCGAGGGCCAGCGCCAGCAGGAGGCGGCGGGCAACCAGGAGTGTGGAGTCGGGCATGCATGGATTGTAGGCGGCGCGCCGTATCGGGGTTGTCGTCGCAGGGCCCGTGGCGGCGTGGTCCGCAAGGACATTCGGGCGGTCGTGGAGGCAGGCAAAATGCCCCGATGACCGACAAGAAAACGCTGCTGCTCGTCGATGGATCGAGCTACCTCTATCGCGCCTTCCACGCCATGCCCGACCTGCGGGCCGTGCCCGGCGATCCGAAGAGCCCGGCCACGGGCGCGATCCGGGGAATGATCAACATGATGACGGCGCTGCGACGCGAGGTGCGCGCCGACTACGCGGCCTGCATCTTCGATGCCCCCGGCAAGACCTTCCGCGACGACTGGTATCCCGAGTACAAGGCCAACCGCTCGCCGATGCCCGACGACCTGCGCAGCCAGATCGACCCCATCCACGAGGTGGTCAAGCTGCTGGGCTGGCCGGTGCTCAGCGTGCCCGACGTGGAGGCCGACGACGTGATCGGCACGCTCGCCAAGGTGGCGGCCGCGCAGGGCATCGAGGTGATCGTCTCCAGCGGCGACAAGGACCTGAGCCAGCTGGTCGACGAGCACATCACCATCATCGACACGATGAACGGCAAGAAGCGCGACGTGGCCGGCGTCACGGCCGAGTTCGGCGTGCCGCCGAACCTCATGGTCGACTACCAGACGCTGGTGGGCGACTCGGTCGACAACGTGCCCGGCGTCGAGAAGGTCGGCCCGAAGACTGCTGCCAAGTGGCTGCTCGAATACGGCTCGCTCGACGCGCTGGTCGAGCGCGCGGCCGAGGTCAAGGGCGCGGCCGGCGAGAACCTGCGCAAGGCGCTCGACAAGCTGCCGCTGAGCCGCAGGCTCGTGACGATCCGCACCGACTGCGACCTGGCCGGCCACGTCGATGGCCTGCCCTCGCTCGAAGGCTTGCCCGTGGGCGCGCCGCAGACCGGCGAGCTCAAGCCCTTCTACGAGAAGTTCGGCTTCAAGAGCCTGGTGAAGTCGCTCGAGGCGCAGGAAGTGCCGCCCGAGCTGATCGAGGAGAACATCAAGAAGAAGGCCTCGAAGGCGGCCAAGGCCAACGACGACCAGAGCGGCCTGTTCGACGAGCCGTCCGAGGAAGGCGCCGCGATGGAGGCCGCCGCGCCCGCGAGCAACCTCCAATACGACACCATCTTCACCTGGGAGCAGTTCGACGGCTGGCTCGCGCGCCTCGAGGCCGCCGAGCTCGCGGCCATCGACACCGAGACCACCTCGCTCGACGAGATGGTGGCGCAGATCGTCGGCATCAGCTTCAGCGTGAAGCCCGGCGAGGCGGCCTACATCCCGCTCGCGCACAACTACCCCGACGCGCCCGCGCAGCTGCCGATCGACGAGGTGCTCGCCAAACTCAAGCCCTGGCTCGAGAACGGCGCGAAGAAGAAGCTCGGCCAGCACATCAAGTACGACCGCCACGTGTTCGCCAACCACGGCATCGAGGTGCAGGGCTACGCGCACGACACCATGCTGCAGAGCTACGTGCTCGAGGTGCACCGGCCGCACGGCCTGGCCAGCCTGGCCGAGCGCCACCTGGGCCGCAGCGGCATTTCGTACGAGGACCTCTGCGGCAAGGGCGTGCACCAGATTTCGTTCAGCCAGGTCGACATCGCCAAGGCGGCCGAGTATTCGTGCGAGGACAGCGACCAGACGCTCGACGTGCACGGCACGCTGTGGCCGCAGCTCGAAACGAACGAGAAGCTGCGCTTCATCTACCAGCTCGAGATGGATTCGAGCGAGGCGCTCTACCGCATCGAGCGCAACGGCGTGCTGATCGACAGCGCCACGCTCGCGGCGCAGAGCCACGAACTCGGCACGCGCATCATGGCGCTCGAGCAGGAGGCCTACGACATCGCGGGCCAGCCCTTCAACCTCGGTTCGCCCAAGCAGATCGGCGAGATCTTCTTCACCAAGCTCGGCCTGCCGGTGGTCAAGAAGACGCCGAGCGGCGCGCCCAGCACCGACGAGGAAGTGCTCGAGAAGCTGGCCGAGGACTATCCGCTGCCCGCCAAGATCCTCGAGCACCGCGGCCTGTCGAAGCTCAAGGGCACCTACACCGACAAGCTCGGCCAGCTCGCCAATCCGCGCACCGGCCGCGTGCACACGCACTATGCGCAGGCCGTGGCCGTCACCGGGCGCCTGTCGAGCAACGACCCCAACCTGCAGAACATCCCGATCCGCACGCCCGAAGGCCGGCGCGTGCGCGAGGCCTTCGTGGCGCCCGCGGGCAGCGTGATCGCGAGCGCCGACTACTCGCAGATCGAGCTGCGCATCATGGCCCACATCAGCGGCGACGCATCGCTGCTGCGCGCCTTCACCGAAGGCATCGACGTGCACCGCGCCACCGCGGCCGAGGTGTTCGGCTCCACGCCCGACCAGGTGTCGAGCGAGCAGCGCCGCTACGCCAAGGTCATCAACTTCGGCCTGATCTACGGCATGAGCAGCTTCGGCCTGGCGAAGAACCTCGGCATCGAGACCAAGGCCGCGGCCTCCTACATCGAGCGCTACTTCGCGCGCTATCCGGGCGTGAAGGCTTACATGGACGAGACCAAGGCCTCGGCCAAGGAGCAGGGCTACGTCGAGACCGTGTTCGGCCGGCGCCTGTACCTGCCCGAGATCAACTCGCCCAACGGCCCGCGCCGCGGCGGCGCCGAGCGCGCGGCCATCAACGCGCCGATGCAGGGCACGGCGGCCGACCTGATCAAGCTCAGCATGGTCAAGGTGCAGGACGTGCTCGACGCCGAGAAGCGCGGCACGAAGATGATCATGCAGGTGCACGACGAACTGGTGTTCGAGGTGCCCGAGGCTGAGATCGAATGGGTGCGCACCGAGATCCCGCGCATCATGGCCAGCGTGGCCGACCTCAAGGTGCCGCTGCTCGCGGAGATCGGCGTGGGGCCGAACTGGGACAAGGCGCATTGAGCCTGGTGCGGGCCTTCGTCGCGGCGGCCGTTCTCATCGCGTGCATCGCGTCGCCCGCGGCCGCGCAGCCCGCGCCGGCCAAGGTGCCGCCCACCGGCGTGCGCGTGTGCCTGGGCTTGACGAAGGAAGGCTGGCCCACGCCCCAGGCCTGCACCGATGCCGGCCCGCTGGCCCTGGTTCCCAAGCAGGACGGCCGGCAGGGCGCGGGTCCGCTGGCCTACGAGGCCGTGCCGGGCCAACCGAGAACAGCCTGCGTGCGCGACCGCGTGTCGGGCCTGGTCTGGGAGGGCAAGCGCGACAACGGCCGGCCCGCCGACGCCATGGCCTACGTGGCGCAGGTCAATGCGAGCCGGTTGTGCGGTTACGCCGACTGGCGTCTGCCCACCGTGGCCGAGCTGCACGGCCTGGTCGACCTGGGCAAGGAACGCGTGCCCGAGGTGCGCCCCGACCGGCCGCTGGCCGAGCAGTCGGTCATCGACGCGCGCTGGTTTCCGAACACCGTGCCAGCCCTCTACCTGACCTCCGACATGCGCGATCCCACGAGCCCGTGGTGCGTGAACTTCGCGAACGGCTTCGTCTACGACTGCGACCCCGACATGTCGCGCGAGCCGCCGCTCTTCGTGCGCCTGGTGCGCGGCCCCGAGGCGCCGAAGGCCGGGCGCTGGCGCGAACTGCCCGACGAGCGCGGCGTGGCCGGCGGCGCGGTCGAGGATCGCCACACCGGCCTGGTGTGGCGCCGCTGCGAGGAGCCGCAGACGTGGAACGGCAAGCGCTGCACCTGGAGCGCGAAGCGCTACGACTACGTGCAGGCCCTGCAGCGCGCCAGCGAGCAGGCGGGCTGGCGCCTGCCCACGATCAAGGAAGTCAACAGCCTCGCGCGGCGAGAGGCCGATCGCTTCGAACTGCCGCCCTCGGACTTTCCGGCACAGGGCAAGGAGGCGTCGCGCGCGGGCCAGTGGTCTTCCACCGTCTGCAACGGGAGCCCGGAGACATCGACAGCCCGTGCATCGATCAGCGCCTGGGTGCTGAGCCGCGAGGGCGCCATCTATTGCGAGGCACGCATCATGCATCTCGGCGTCCGGCTCGTGCGCGAATGAGAGGGTCGCATCGCGACCGCGCCCATGCTTGAATCCGCCATTCGACCGTCATCATCGTCAGGAGACCAGAACATGCACTTCCACCCCTCCCGCTTCTTCGCGCGCGCACTGCTGCCGATGCTGCTGGCCGGTGCCGCCGCCACGGCAGCCGCCGCGCCCGACGCGCGCATCGCCGAACTCGCCGCCGCGCAGAAGCAGCCGCTGCTCGATTCGCTCTCGCAACTGGTGGCCATCGAGTCCGGCAGCCGCGACCTCGAGGGCCTGGAGAAGATCTCCGACCTGATCGCGTCGAAGCTCAAGGCGCTCGGCGGCGAGGTCGAGCTGATCGACCCGAGCGCCGAGGCCTACCGCATGGAAGACACGCCTGAGAAGATCGGCCGCGTGGTGCGCGCCACCTTCAAGGGCACGGGCACGAAGAAGATCATGCTGATCGCCCACATGGACACGGTCTACACCATCGGCATGCTCAACAAGCAGCCGTTCCGTGTCGAGGGCGACAAGGCCTACGGCCTGGGCATCGCCGACGACAAGCAGGGCGTGGCCGTCATCCTCCATGCGGTGGCGATGCTGCAGGCGCTCAAGTTCAAGGAGTACGGCACGCTCACGGTGCTGATCAACGGCGACGAGGAGATCAGCTCGCCCGGCTCGCGTGCGCTGCTCACGCGCCTGGGTGGCGAGCACGATGCAGTGCTCTCTTTCGAGGGCGCCTCGGTCAAGGACGACAAGCTCTCGCTGGCCACCGCCGGCATCGCCTCGGTCACGCTCAACGTGAGCGGCAAGGCCTCGCACGCCGGTTCGGCGCCCGAGCTCGGCGTGAACGCGCTCTACGAGCTGTCGCACCAGATCCTGCAGATGCGCGACCTGTCCGACCCGGCCACCGGCCTCAAGATGAACTGGACGATCTCGAAGTCGGGCAGCAACCGCAACGTGATCCCGGCCTCGGCCACCGCGGGCGCCGACGTGCGCGTGCTCAAGGTCGCCGACTACGACCGCATCGAGCAGCAGGTCAACGAGCGCGTGAAGAAGCAGCTGATCCCCGAGGCCAAGGTCGAGCTCAAGTTCGAGCGCCGCCGTCCGCCGCTCGAGGCCACCGATGCCTCGCGCGCGCTCGCCCAGCATGCGCAGTCGATCTACAAGGACGAGCTCGGCCGCCCGCTGGGCGCCGACGACAAGGCCGCCGGCGGCGGCACCGACGCGGCCTTCGCCTCGCTCAAGACCCAGGCGCCGGTGATCGAGCGCTTCGGCCTGCAGGGCTTCGGCGCGCACTCGGCCGATGCCGAGTACGTGCTGATCGATTCCATCGAGCCGCGGCTGTACCTGGCCACGCGCATGGTGATGGACATCGCGCGCGGCAAGACCAACGTGCGCTGACCCCGCCATGCGGCTGCGCCACATCGAGGTCTTCAACGCCATC
Organism: Variovorax sp. 20P10.2.4; assembly: GCF_058244205.1. Taxonomy (NCBI): domain Bacteria; kingdom Pseudomonadati; phylum Pseudomonadota; class Betaproteobacteria; order Burkholderiales; family Comamonadaceae; genus Variovorax; species Variovorax sp. 20P10.2.4. The sequence goes on along the minus strand of NZ_JBZAYE010000049.1, from coordinate 3,392 downwards.
ATGCTCACGGGCAGCGTGAGCGCGGCGGCGCGGCTCATCAACATCACGCAGCCGGCCGTCAGCCGCACGCTGCAGCATGCCGAGCTGCAGCTGGGCTTTCCGCTGTTCCAGCGCGCCAAGGGGCGGCTCACGCCGACCACCGAGGCGCTCACGCTGTACCCGCACATCGAGCGGCTGTTCGCGCAGCTCGACGAGGTGCAGCGGCTCGCGGCCAACCTGCGCGCGGGCGCCGACACCGGCGAGCTGCGCATCCTCAGCGTGCTGGCGCTGAGCTACGAGATCCTGCCGCGCGCCCTCAAGGCCTTCCGCGAGAAGCATCCGGGCTACGCGATCAGCGTGGAGTCGCTGCATTCGCCGCAGATCATGTCGGCGCTGCTGCTGCAGGAGGCCGACGTCGGCTTCGTGTTCAGCCCGGCCGTGCATCCCTCGCTCACGCAGGAGACGCTGGCCGACAGCCGCATGGTCTGCATCGCGCCCAAGGGCATGCTGCCGCGCCTGCTGGTGCGCAACGGCTCGGTGGCGCTGCACGACCTGGCCGAGCGGCCGGTGATCGGCCTCGACAGTCGCGACCCGGTGGGCACCAGCCTGAGCCAGGCCTGCCGCCAGGCCGGCGTGGGCTTCCACCAGGCGGTGGTCACGGTGCAGACCTACCACGCGGCGCTGGCGATGGCGCACCACGGCCTGGGCGTGGCGCTGGTCGACGGCTGCACCGCGCGCTCGGCCGATACCTCCAAGGTCGACGTGCTCACGCTCGAACCGCAGATCCCGGTGCCGATCCGCGCGCTGCGCTTCACGGGCCGGCCCGATTCGGTCGCGGTGCGCGGCATCACGCGCTGCATGCAGCAGGCGATCGTGGAGGCGGGGGTCTAGCGTTTCAGGCGGCCAGCGCGGCCGCGACGCGCCGCGCCGACCCGAAGGCCAGCGTGAAACCCAGCGCGCCGTGGCCGGTGTTGAACAGCATGTTCGAAGGCGCGCCCTCGAGCCGCCCGACGATCGGCAGGCCGGTGGGCGTGGCCGGGCGCATGCCGGTCCAGGGATGCAGCTCGGCCAGCCGGCTCGCGTGCGGGAACACGGCGCGCGTGGCCTCGGCCAGGGTCTGGATGCGCGTCGCGGGAATGCTCGCATCGTGCCCCACCAGTTCCGCCATGCCCGCCACGCGCAGGCGCGAGCCGATGCGCGCGAACACCACCTTGCGCGCGCTGTCGGTCACGTTCACGGTCGGTGCCGCGCCCGGCGCCGGGTCGACGTCGAGCGTGATGCTGTAGCCCTTGAGCGGATAGACCGGCAGGTAGGCGCCGAGCGTGCGACCGAGCTTGTGCGAGGCGGTGCCGAGTGCCATCACGAAGGCATCGGCCTCGATGTCGCCCGCGGCCGTGCGCACCGCGGCGATGCGCCCGCCGCTCTGCGCGAAGCCCCGGGCCTCGGTGCCGAGCTCGAAGCGCACGCCACGCGCGCGCAGCACCCGCATCAGCTCGGCGCAGACCTTGAGGCAGTCGGCCGCGCATTCGCTGGGCGTGTAGACCGCGCCCGCGATGCCGCGCGCGTAGTCGGCGAGCGCGGGCTCGATGGCCACGCATTCGTCGGGGCGCACGATGCGCTGTTCGCTGCCCATGGTGCGCTGCAGTTCGAGCTGGGCGCGCGCGCCGGCCAGCGAGGCTTCGCTCGCGTACAGCACCAGCTTGCCGGTGGCCGAGAAGTCGCAATCGGGCGCGGCGTCGGCCTGCATGGCCTCGAAGCCGGCGCGGCTCTCGGCTGCGAGCGCCAGCAGTTTTTCGGTGGTGTCGCGCGAGGTGCGCGCATTGCAGGCCGCGAGGAAGGCCAAGCCCCAGCGCCATTGCAGCGGATCGAGCTGCGGGCGCAGCTTGAGCGGCGAGCTGGGCGAGAGCAGCAGCTTCGGCAGCTGCCGCCAGATCGCGGGATCGGCCAGCGGTTGCACGTACGAGTAGCTGAGCTGCGCGCCGTTGCCGCCGCTCGCGCCCGCGCCGGGCGCCGCGCGATCGACGACGCTGACCTGGTGGCCCTGGCGTTCGAGTTGCCAGGCGGTGGCCAGGCCCACGATGCCGGCGCCGAGCACGCACACATGCATGAGAGGCAACTTTCGGGAACGGAAAGGGAAGGGGAGGGAAGGGTGAGCCTCGACTGTAGGCGTGCCGCCGCCGGCGCGGAAATGCAAAAAGAGGCGTGGCCCATAGCCAAAGGGCATGCCCCGCCGCGGCGCTTCGGAATCGGGTGCCGCCCGGGTTTTCCCTGCCCATAACCTTTGGGTATGGCCCAGCCCGCTATTGGAATTGCCGTCCTGAGTCACTCTTTCTTACACTGGTCCTCCTGTTCAACCTCCCTCGAAGAAGGCACGCATGAAACTCTCCGCATTGATGGCCGCCACCGCCACGGTCCTGCTCGCTGCCACCGGCGCCCAGGCCGCCGACACGCTGGCCAAGATCGCCGAGTCCGGCAAGATCACGCTGGCCTACCGCGAGTCGTCGGTGCCGTTCAGCTACCTCGACGGCCCCAACAAGCCGATCGGCTTCGCGGTCGAGATGTCGAACGCGGTGGTCGAGGCGGTGAAGAAGAAGCTCAACAAGCCGAACCTGCAGGTGCAGCTGATGGCGGTGACCTCGCAGAACCGCATCCCGCTGATCACCAACGGCACCATCGACCTCGAGTGCGGTTCCACCACCAACAACACCGCGCGCGGCAAGGACGTGTCCTTCGCGGTCAACCACTTCTACACGGGCACACGCCTGCTGGTGAAGAAGTCCTCGAAGATCAAGGACTACGCCGACCTCGCGAAGAAGACCGTGGCCAGCACCACCGGCACCACCAACGCGCTGGTCATGCGCAAGTACAACACCGAGAAGAACCTCGACATGAACATCGTGCTCGGCAAGGACCACGCCGACGCCTTCCTGCTGGTGGAGAGCGACCGCGCCGTCGCCTTCGCGATGGACGACATCCTGCTGTTCGGCCTGATCGCCAACTCGAAGAACCCGGCCGACTACGAGGTGGTGGGCGAGTCGCTGCAGGTCGAGCCCTATGCCTGCATGCTGCCCAAGGACGACCCGGCCTTCAAGAAGCTGGTCGACGACACCTTCATCGGCATGATGAAGAGCGGCGAGTTCGAGAAGCTCTACACCAAGTGGTTCATGTCGCCGATCCCGCCGAAGAACCTGCCGCTGAACCTGCCGATGAGCCCGCAGCTCAAGGACAACCTCAAGGAATTCAGCGACAAGCCGGCGACCTGAGCCGGACTTCGAGCGGAAACAAGGACATGGTCTCCACGCAGGTCGTAGGCATCCTGGGCGGCATGGGCCCGGCCGCGGGCGCCGACTTCGTGCGGCTGTTCGTGCAGGCCTGCGCGCAGCAGATGCGCGCGCGCGGCGAGCCGGTGCGCG
>NZ_JBZAYE010000489.1:0-5629 GCF_058244205.1 Variovorax sp. 20P10.2.4 | reverse complement strand
GAGCCGTCCCGGTGGCGAGGCGCATCCGCGCGCGCCGGCCTTTCAATGAAACCCCTTTCGTTCGTCTTGAAGAGATACGGAGTCCTCCATGAGTGAAATCAGCCGCACCGCCCTGTTCGGGAAACTCAATTCGCTGGCCTACAAGGCCATCGAAGGCGCGACCGTCTTCTGCAAGATGCGCGGCAACCCGTACGTCGAGCTCGAGCACTGGTTCGCGCAGCTGCTGCAGGCGCAGGACTCCGACCTGCACCGCGTGATCCAGCACTACGGCCTCGACGTCTCGGTGATCGCCAAGGACATGACGGCCGCGCTCGACCGCCTGCCGCGCGGCGCCACCGCCATCAGCGACTTCTCACCGCACATCGAGAACGCGATCGAGCGCGCCTGGACCTACGCCACCCTGCAGTTCGGCGAGGCGCAGGTGCGCACCGGCTACCTGCTGGTGGGCATGCTCAAGACGCAGAGCCTGCGCAACCCGCTGTTCGGCCTGTCGAAGCAGTTCGAGAAGGTCAAGGTCGAGGACCTGGCCGAGAACTTCGTGAAGATCTGCGATGCCTCGCCCGAGGCCCAGATGCGCGCGCAGGACGGCACCGGCATGGGCAGCGGCGCACCGGGCGAGGAAGCGGGCGCGATGGCGCCGGCCGCCATGGGCAAGGGCGATGCGCTCAAGAAGTTCGCGGTCGACCTGACCGAGAAGGCCAAGAAGGGCGAGATGGACCCGGTGACGGGCCGCGACGAGGAGATCCGCCAGATCGTCGACATCCTGATGCGCCGGCGCCAGAACAACCCGCTCTTGACCGGCGAGGCCGGCGTCGGCAAGACCGCCGTGGTCGAGGGCTTCGCGCAGCGCCTGGCGCGCGGCGACGTGCCGCCGCAGCTCAAGGACGTGAAGCTGCTGACGCTCGACATCGGCCTCTTGCAGGCCGGCGCCAGCATGAAGGGCGAGTTCGAGCAGCGGCTGCGCCAGGTGATCGACGAGGTGCAGAGTTCGCCCACGCCGATCATTCTCTTCATCGACGAGATCCACACCCTGGTGGGCGCGGGCGGCGCGGCCGGCACCGGCGACGCCGCCAACCTGCTGAAGCCCGCGCTGGCGCGCGGCAACCTGCGCACCATCGGCGCCACCACCTGGGCCGAGTACAAGAAGTACATCGAGAAGGACCCTGCGCTGACCCGGCGCTTCCAGGTCGTGCAGGTGCCCGAACCCGACGAGACCAAGGCCATCCTGATGCTGCGCGGCGTGGCCAGCGTGCTCGAGAAGCACCACCGCGTGCAGCTGCTCGACGAGGCCATCGAGGCCGCCGTGAAGCTGTCGCACCGCTACATTCCCGCGCGCCAGCTGCCCGACAAGGCCGTGAGCCTGCTCGACACCGCCTGCGCGCGCGTGGCCGTGAGCCAGCATGCGACGCCGCCCGAGGTCGAGGACTGCATGCGCCGCATCGAGGGCCTGACGGTCGAGCAGGAGATCATCGGCCGCGAGGAGGCGATCGGCATCGACGTCACCAAGCGCGCGGCACAGGTGTCGGCGCTGCTGGCCGAGTCGAAGGCGCAGCTCGAGGTGCTCAATGCGCGCTGGCAGGAAGAGAAGGGCCTGGTCGACCGGCTGCTGGAACTGCGTGCGAAGCTGCGCACGGGAAACAAGCCGGTGGATGCGGCGGCCGCCGGCGAAGCCGCGCCCGCCGAGGCCGCGCCCGACCGCGCCGCGCTGCTGGCCGAGCTGCACGAGCTGCAGGCGAAGATCCACGCGGTGCAGGGCGAGTCGCCGCTGATCCTGCCCTCGGTCGACGAACAGGCCGTGGCCTCGGTGGTCGCCGACTGGACCGGCATCCCGGTCGGGCGCATGGTCAAGAACGAGGTCGAGGCGGTGCTCAAGCTCGCCGACACGCTGAACCAGCGCGTGATCGGCCAGAAGCACGGCCTCGAGATGATCGCGCGCCGCATCCAGACCTCGCGCGCGCGGCTGGACAACCCGCAGAAGCCGATCGGCGTGTTCATGCTGTGCGGCACCTCGGGCGTCGGCAAGACCGAGACCGCGCTGGCGCTGGCCGAGGCGCTGTACGGCGGCGAGCAGAACATCATCACCATCAACATGAGCGAGTTCCAGGAGGCGCACACCGTCTCCACGCTCAAGGGCGCGCCCCCGGGCTACGTGGGCTACGGCGAGGGCGGCATCCTGACCGAGGCGGTGCGCCGCCGGCCCTACAGCGTGGTGCTGCTCGACGAAGTGGAGAAGGCCCACCCCGACGTGCACGAGATCTTCTTCCAGGTCTTCGACAAGGGCTGGATGGAAGACGGCGAGGGCCGCATGATCGACTTCAAGAACACGATCATCCTGCTGACCACCAACGCCGGCAGCGAGCTCGTCATGAGCATGTGCCGCGACCCCGAGCTGCTGCCCGACCCGAATGCGCTGGCCGATGCGCTGAAGGCGCCGCTGATGAAGGTGTTCCCGCCCGCGCTGCTGGGCCGCATCGTCACCATCCCCTACTACCCGCTGTCGCCCGAGATGATGAAGAAGATCGTGCGGCTGCAGCTGGGCCGCATCAAGAAGCGCGTCGAGACCAACCACGGCGTGCCCTTCGAGTACAGCGACGCGGTGGTCGACCAGGTGGTCGCGCGCTGCCAGGACCCGGAATCGGGCGGGCGCGTGATCGACGCCATCCTGACCAACACCGTGCTGCCCACGATCTCGGTCGAGTACCTGCAGCGCCTGGCCGCCGGCGGCGAGATCCGCCGCGTCGCGCTCGACGTCAAGGACGCCGACTTCACCTACGCCTTCGATTGACATGGCGCCGCGGCCGGCACGCTGAGGCGCTCCCAACCAGAAAGACAGCAAGATGGCCGAGCACGAGTTCCGCATCGACAGCGAATCACCCGTCAACAAGGACCTGATGTTCTGGCGCATCGTGGGCCACGAGGGGCTGTCGCGCCCGTCGTCCTACGAACTCACCGTGCTGTCGCAGGACCGGACCATCGATCCGCGCCAGATCCTGGGCCACGCCTTCGACGTGGTGATCGGCTTCGCGGATGCCGACGACCAGAAGCACGAGCGGCATGCGCGCGGCCATGCGGTGCGCGTGGTGCGCGGCGGGCAGGTCGGGCGCTTCTTCGAATACCGCATCAGCCTGCGCTCGTGGTTCGGCCTGCTGACCAAGCGCATCAACTCGTGCATCCTGCAGGAGAAGCCGGTGCTCGACGTGCTCGATGCCGTGCTGACCGACAGCCCCATCAAGGCCCACGCGAAGACCGAGCCCGCGGGCGTGATCGGCGTGCACGAGGCGCGCCGCTACTGCGTGCAGTTCCAGGAGAGCGACTACAACTTCCTGTCGCGCATCCTCGAGGACGAGGGCGTCTACTACTGGTTCGATTCCTTCGACTCGCCGGGCGTGATGCACCTGGCCGATTCCACCGGCATGGCGCACGGGCCGCTGCCCGCCAAGGGCGTGCTGAACTACGCCGGCGACGGCGCGAGCGAGGCGCGCTTCAACGAGATCGAGCGCTGGGTCAGCGCGCGCCAGCTGCGCTCGGGCAAGTACGAGTCGCGCGACGTGAACTACAAGGCGATCAACACGCTGCTGAGCACGCACGGCGAGATGGTGCCCGCGCACGAGCTGGCGGACCTGGAGGTGTTCGAGTACCCGGGCGGCTTCTTCACGAGCGAGCAATCCGATGTCGTGCTCGAGGTCCGCGCGGGCGAGCTGCCGGCGCGGCAGACGCTGCACTGGGCCGTCACGCGCTGGCCCGATGTTGCGGTGGGCCACACCTTCACCTTCAAGGGCGATCCGGACGGCACGCGCGACGGCGACTACCTGATCGGCGGCTGCGTCTTCGTCGCCACCCATCCGGGCTACGAGGGCATGGGCACCTTCGTCGCGCCGCGGCCGACCGCGGAGCTGCTGCGTGAGGCGCTGCGCGACGACGCAGTCAATGCCGGCTGCACCGATGCCCTGCTCGAGCTGATCGACACCACGCCCACCTTGCGCGAGGGCGTGCGCGGCACCAGCGCCTTCCTGATCACCGCGCTGCCCGCCGACCACATCTTCCGTCCGCCGCGGCTCACGCCGCGCGTGACCATGCCGGGCCCGCAGAGCGCCATCGTCGTGGGCGGCAAGGGCAAGGAGCACGACGTCGATCCCATGGGCCGCGTCAAGGTGCACTTCCACTGGGACCGCAAGGATTTCCGCGACGACCGCTCGACCGCCTGGATCCGCGTCTCGCAGCCCTGGGCCGGCAAGGGCTGGGGCGGCTACTTCGCGCCGCGCATCAACCAGGAGGTGATCGTCGAGTTCATGAACGGCGATCCCGACCGGCCGATCGTCACCGGCCGCGTCTACAACGACGACCAGCCGATCCCCTACAAGTCGGCCACGCAGAGCGGCTTCAAGACCCGCTCCACGCCCGGCGGCGGGCCCTCGAACTACAACGAGATCATGTTCGAGGACAAGAAGGGGGGCGAGCTGGTCAACATCCATGCGGAGCGGAACATGTCGACCTCGGTGGAGGTGGACGATTCGCTGAGCGTGGGGCGCGACCAGACCGAGACGGTGGACCGCGACCGCACGGCGCTGGTCAAGCGCAACGAGAAGAACACGGTGGCGGAGATCCAGACCAACATCGTCGGCATCTCGCAGAGCAACACCATCGGCTCGGGCGGGCAGAAGACCCAGGTGCAGGGCTACCAGGAGAACATCTTCCATGCGAGCCAGAAGACCTCGGTCGTCGGCATGCAGGACCTGATCGTCACGGCGAACCAGAACGTGGCGATCGGCGGGTTCCAGAAGACGGTGGTGGGTGCCAACCACGACATCGGCGTGGTCGGTTTCCAGACCACCTCCGTGGGCGCCGACATGGCCTACCTGGTGACCGGCAACAGCAAGATGCAAAGCGGCGGCGAGCGCAATGACGTCACCGGCGGCAAGCACGCCATCATGGCCAACCAGGTCAAGCTGATCGCCAACTCCTCGATCGACATGATCGCGGTGGGCGACATCAATGCCACCTCGATCGGCTCCAACACCACCGTGCTGGGCTCCAACTCGAGCGGCTACATCGGCTCCAACAGCGAGGCCAACCTGGGCATGAACCGGTCGACCTTCATGGGGCTCAACATGAGCAACGCGCTGGCGGTCGACATCGCGAACTTCGCCGGCGTGCAGATCGAGAACACGGCCGCGGCGCGGCTGACCAACGTCGCCTCGGTGAACCTGAGCCAGAACGGCGTGGACCTCGACCTGCAGACGATGAAGATCATCTCGGGCGGCGGCGGTGCCGGCGCCGCGGCCAGCGGCGGCACCGCGGGCATGGTCACGGGCTTCGCCATCGGTGCCGCGGCCCTGATCGCCGGCCTGTTCGACGTGAACGCCACCTTCACCCAGTACGAGACGGCCAAGACCGAGCTCAAGAAGGCGGCCGAGGAGGCCGCCGCCCAGGGGCTGACGAGCCTGGCCGCCCGCCTGGGCGACATGGCGGCCATCGCCGAGCGGCGCGCCTACGAAGGCAAGCTGTCGATGATCCCGCTGGTGGGCGGACTCGGCATGGCGGGCGCGGAACTGCTGGGCGGAACCTACGGCCGGCGCACCGCCGATGCCTTGAGCAAGGCGGCGCCCGAGACCGCGGGCAAGGCCCCCGT
>NZ_JBZAYE010000488.1:0-5636 GCF_058244205.1 Variovorax sp. 20P10.2.4 | reverse complement strand
GTGGGCCCGGCGATGAAGAGGGTGCCCCCTTGCTGCTGCCGCTGCGCCTGGCCGATGGCACGATGCTCACGCTGACGCTGCGCCCGCCCGCGCTGGGCCTCTCGGGGCGTGCCATCGCCCTGCTCGCGCTGCAGGTGCTGCTGCTGGGCGCGGCCACCTGGTGGGGCGTGCGCATCGCGGTGCGGCCGCTCGGTGCACTGGCGCGGGCCGCGAATGCCATCAGGCCCGGCACGCGGGCCGTCGCGCTGAAGGAGGCGGGCCCGGTGGAGGTGGTGCAGGCGGCGCGCGCCTTCAACGACATGCAGCGCCGCATCGATGCGCACCTGGCCGAGCGCCACCGGCTGCTCGCGGCCATCTCGCACGACCTGCAGACGCCGATCACGCGCATGCGGCTGCGGCTCGAGCCCTGGAAGGACGACCCGTGCGGCGCGCGGCTGGCGGGCGATCTCGATGCGATGCAGGCGCTGGTGGAAGAGGGGCTGGCCTATGCGCGGGCCGCCCATGCGGGCCAGGAGCCTTTTCGCGCCGTCGACATCGACGCGCTGCTCGATGGCCTGGTCTGCGATGCGCTCGATGCCGGCGCGCAGGTGGCGCTCGAGGGCCAGGCCGGCGCGCCGTTGAAGACCCGCATGCTCGCGCTGCGCCGCACGCTCGTGAACCTGCTCGACAACGCGATCAAGTTCGGCGGCGGCGCGCGCGTGGTCGTGGCAAGAACCGACACCGAGTTGCGGATCGCGGTGCGCGACAGCGGCCCGGGCATTCCCGAAGCGCTGCTGCACAGGGTGCTCGAGCCCTTCTACCGCGTGGAGTCGTCGCGCAACCGCGCGACCGGCGGCACGGGCCTGGGGCTCGCCATCGCGAGCGAGCTGGCGGCCGCGCTCGGCGGCGGGCTGCGGCTGTCGAACCGCCCCGAGGGTGGCCTGGAAGCGCTGCTGAGCCTGCCCGCGAACCCCGAATGACGGCGCCGCGCCTCAGCGCCGTGCGATGTCGAGCTGCGTGACCGGCGCGCTGTCGTTGCCCCACGAGCCGCGGATGTAGGTCAGCACGGCCGCGAGGTCGGTGCCGTCGAGCGTCTCGCCGAAGGGCGGCATGCCGTAGGGGCGCGGATTGCCCGCGGTGGTCGGCAGGAAGCCGCCATGGCTCACGACCTGGATCAGGTTGACGGGCCGCGCCATGTTGACGGCGCGGCTGCCCGCGAGCGGCGGGTAGGCGCCCGGCGCGCCCTGGCCCTGGTCGCCATGGCAGTAGGCGCAGCGCTGGTCGTAGATGCGGTTGCCGCGCGCCATCTCGCCGGCATCGCGCCGGTAGGTGGCGGGGCGTGCGGGCTTGGCGTCGGCGGCCTCCTGCGCGACGGCCGGCAGGTCCTTGAGGTAGGCGGCCATCGCCGACAGGTCGGCCTCGGAGAGGTGCTGCGTGCTCTCGAACACCACGTCGGCCATCGGGCCCATCACCGAGCCGCGCGGCGCGCTGCCGTTCTTCAGCAGCGCCACCACCTCGGTGGCGGGCCAGCCGGACACGCCGGCCTCGCGCGGATCGGCCAGCGAGGGCGCGTACCAGTTCTGCACCGCGATCAGCCCGCCCGAGAGGCCACGCTGCGTCTCGGTGGCGCCGAAGGCATTGCGGCTGCCGTGGCAGGCGATGCAGTGGCCCAGCCCGTCGACCAGGTAGGCGCCGCGGTTCCATTCGGCCGGCTTGCCCGCGTCGGCGACGAAGGTCTGCGGCGTGAAGAACAGCGCGCGCCAGACGCCGAGCGCGGCCTGGGTGTCGTAGGGGAAGCGCAGGCGGTGCGGCCGGTTCGGCGTGTCGGCCGCGGGCAGGCTGCGCAGGTAGGCGTAGATGGCGTCGGAGTCCTCGCGCGTGACGCGCGTGAAGCTCGGGTAGGGGAAGGCGGGATAGAGCAGCCGGCCGTCCTTCGAGCGGCCGTTGTGCATCGCGCGCCAGAAGTGCGCGCTGCTCCAGCCGCCGATGCCGTGCTGCGCATCGGGCGTGAGGTTGGTCGAGTGGATGGTGCCGAAGGGTGTCTCGATCGGCAGGCCGCCCGCGTAGGCCTGGCCGCCGCGCGTGGTGTGGCAGCCCGCGCAGTTGCCGGCCAGCGCGAGGTAGCGGCCGCGCTCGATGCGCTGCGGCGTGGCCTCGAAGGCCTCGGCCCGATCGGGAATGGCGGCCTCGCCGCGCAGGTTGAGCGCGACCACGCCGCCGGCCACGGCGGCCAGCAGCAGCACGAGCACCAGCAGGGTCCAGAACAGGCGTTTGAGCGCGGTCATCGTCGCGGCCTCACTGCATGCCGCCGCAAGCCATCGGCAGCGGCGCGGCCGGCGCGGACACCGGCTTGGGGTTGGCGGGCATCGGCTGCACCGCGAGCCAGCTCGCGACGGCGTTGATGTCGGCGGTGGTCATGCGCCGTCCGATCTCGGCCATGCAGTCGGGCGCGAGCGCATGGCGCTCGTTGGTGAGCCAGGCGCCGAGCTGCGAGGAGACGTAGAGACGCGGCAGTCCCAGCAGGCCCGGGATGGCCGGCTGCACGCCCGTGAGCGCGGCGCCGTGGCAATGCACGCAGGCCGGGATGTTGCGCGTGGCGTCGCCCTCGAGCGCGAGCTGGCGGCCGCGCGCGAGCTGCGCGGGGGCCGCGTCGCTGGTCGGCGAGACCGTGGCATAGGGCAGGTCGAGGCCGGCGAAGTAGTCCGCGATCTCCTGCAGGTAGGCGTCGGACATGTGGCGCACCATGTAGTTCATGTCGGTGTTGGAGCGCCGGCCGTCGCGGAAGCTGCGCAGCTGGTTGAACAGGTAGCCCGCGGGCTTGCCGGCCAGCCGCGGGAAGAAGGCCGCGTTGCCGGTCGAGCCCTGGCGGCCATGGCAGGCGATGCAGGCGGCCACGCGCTGCTCGATGGTGTCGGGGACGCCGGCCGGTTCGGCCGCGCGCGCGGGCTGCAGGCCCAGCAGGCCGAAGGTCGCGATGGCCAGTGCTGCCAGCGTGGCGCGCAGCCCGTGGTGCAGTGGTCGCGGAGGAAGTCGCACGTGTCTCATGGCGGAAGGGCGCGGCTGCATCGGCCGCACGTCGTTGCTTCGTGGGAAAACGTCGTCGGGCCCGGCGCGGTGCCCCGGGGACGTCGTGACCATACCAGCGCGCGCACGTTGCGGCGTACGCTGGGACAAAAAGTCCCATCGCGCGCACCGCGCGATGGCCACGGCGCTAAGCTGCGCCCCATGTCCACGCTCCATCCCCTGTCCACCACCACCGGTCCGCAGCGCCTGCTGTATGGCGGCATCGTCGGCGTCGCCATTGCTGCGATCCCCTGGCCGCTGGGCCTGATGGCGCGCGGGCTGGCCGGCTGGTGCGCGGCCGTGCTGGTCTACCAGGTGCTGACCTGGTGGCTGGCCGACACCTTCGATGCCAAGCGCACGCGCGAGCGCGCGCAGTCGCTCGACCAGCCGAACCTGATGATCCTGGTGTCGATGCTGGTGGTGGTGGGTGCGAGCGTGGTGGCGATCGCGATGCTGCTGCAGCAGGTCAAGCAGTTGAGCGGCATCGAGCGCGCGGTCCACATCGGGCTCGGGCTGGTGGCGCTCGCGGGCTCGTGGCTGATGATGCATTCCATCTACGCCTTCCACTACGCGCACCGCTACTACAACGACGAGAAGCACCGCGGGCCCGACGCGGGCGGGCTGGACTTCCCGGGCAAGGAAGACCCCGACTACTTCGACTTCCTCTACTACGCCTACGTGATCGGCATGACCTCGCAGGTGTCGGACGTGCAGGCCACCTCGCGCGAGATGCGGCGCATCACGCTGATCCACAGCGTGCTGGCCTTCGCTTTCAACATGCTGGTGCTCGCGCTGTCGGTCAACGTGGTGGCCGGCGCGATCTGATCCCGGCTCAGGCTTTGGCGGGGCGGGGCCAGAGCTTCACGAGGCCGGTCGACAGCGCCACGCCGCAGACGATCACCACGGCGCAGGTCAGCATCCACTGCGTGATGGTCTCGCCGAGGAACACCGCGCCGTAGAAGGCCGCGAACACCGGCACCAGGAAGGTCACTGTCAATGCGCGCGCCGGGCCGGCGCGCTCGATCAGCCGGAAGAACAGGATGTAGGCCACGCCGGTGCAGGCGATGCCGAGCGCGAGCAGCGCGAGCCAGGCGCGCGCGCCGGGCATCTGCGCGGGCCAGAGCCAGATCGCTGGCACGGCGAGGAACAGCGAGGCGCCGATCTGGCTGCCGGTGGCGGTGGCCAGCGGCGGCACGCCGGTGAGGAAGCGCCGCGTGGCGCTGGCCGAGATGCCGTAGCACAGGCAGGCCGCGAGGCAGGCCAGCATGGCCCACAGCGCCGCGAGGTTGCTGGCGCCGGTGTGCAGGCCGGCACCGCCGCTGGCGAGCATGGCGACGCCGATGAAGCCGATCACCAGGCCGACCAGCCGCGAGCCGTCGGGCCGTTCGCGGAACCAGGCCCAGGCCACCAGCGCGCCGAACATCGGCGTGGCCGCGTTGAGCACGGCCGCGAGGCTGCTGTTGATGCTGAGCACCGCGAAGCTGAACAGCGCGAAGGGAAGGCCCGAGTTGAAGACGCCGACCGAGAAGCTGGGCTTCCAGTGGCGCGCCAGCGCGGGGCCCTGGCCGCGCAGCAGCGCGATCGGCAGCAGGAACAGCGCGGCGATGCTCACGCGCACGGCCGCGGTCGGCAGCGCGCCGAACTCGGCGGCGCCGATGCGCATGAACAGGAAGGAGGCGCCCCAGAGCGCGCCGAGCAGCACGAGGTCGAGGAGCCAGCCCTTGGGCTTGGGCGCGCCGGCGGCGGTGGTGGTGGAGGTGGTCATGCGGTGTTGTCGTTGTGTGTTCTCTTGCGCCCGGCTGCGGATCCGTCTGCAGCCGGGCGTTCCCGGACCGCGAGCCTACCGCACGCCTTCGAGCTCGAGCAGCGCGCTCTTGCGCTCGAGCCCGCCGGCATAGCCGGTCAGCGAGCCGTTGGCGCCGAGCACGCGGTGGCAGGGCACGATCACGCTGATCGGGTTGCGGCCCACGGCCGCGCCCACCGCGCGCACCGCGGCCGGGTTGCCGACGTTCGCGCTCAGCGCGCCATAGCTGGTGGTGGCGCCCGCGGGGATCGCGAGCAGCGCCTGCCACACGCTCTGCTGGAACGCGGTGCCGTGCGACAGGTCGAGCGGCAGCTCGAAGCGGTCGCGCTTGCCGGCGAAATAGTCGCGCAGCTGTGCGGCCGTTTCGACGAACACCGGGTGGTCATCGCGCGTCTGCCAGCCCGTGGTGTCGGGCCAGTGGCGCTGCTGGTCGAACCAGACACCGGCCAGGCCGGCGTCGGTGGCGGCCATGGTGATGCCGCCGAGCGGGCTGTCGTAGTGCGAGGTGTAGATGACGGTCTTCTTGAACTTCATGGCTTTTCAGGCGGTGAGGCCTGCCGTTGGGTTGGAAGGGATGTCCGCGGCGGTGGGCTCGACGGACGGCGTGGAAGGGACGGGTGCGTGCCAGGCGCGCAGCACCGCATAGCTGCGCCACGGGCGCCAGGCCTGCGAGGCCTCGCTCGCGGCGCGCGCGGTGCTCACGCCCAGCGCCTTCTGCAGCGCGACGTCGCCGGCCGGAAAGGCATCGGGCCAGCGCAGCGCGCGCATCGCGATGTACTGCGCGGTCCAG
>NZ_JBZAYE010000487.1:0-5637 GCF_058244205.1 Variovorax sp. 20P10.2.4 | reverse complement strand
CTGGTTCAACACCGCGCGGCTGCAGCCGGCCGGCGACGACTTCCATGCCGCGGCGCGGCGCATCTTCCGCCTGAGCGCCACCGACCCCGACACGCTGGCGCTACAGCACGCGAGCTTCACCACCTACCTCGACCAAGCGAAGCCCGGCGTGCGCCTCAAGCCCGACGACCTGGCGCGGCTGGCGCGCCGCTTCGTGCGCATCCGCCAGTTCGAGGACGCGCGCCGGCTCTGCACCATCCTCTTGAAGACCGCGCCCGACCATCCCGAGCTGGCCGACACGCTGTCGGTGTGCGCCAACGGGCTGCTGCACGCGGGCGAGCGCGACAAGGCCGTGGGCCTCTTGCCGCACCTGCTGCGGCTCGCACCCGACGACATGGTCACGCGCGCGCTGCAACGCGCATGAAGCGCGCCTGAAGCACCCCAAGTACATCTAACTTTGCAATCCGGCAAAGCGTCTGTCACAAGACTTTGTCAATCTTTGGCACTGGACTTGCAGGGCCTCTCTGTAAAGCTCGCCTCCGGCCTCCCGCCGCATTGAACTCGGGAGCGCCCGTTCGCTCCATTTGGGGCCTTCGTCACTTCCCCCTGCCCATGCCCGCTCACACACGCCGTCCCTTCCCGCTGCTCATGACCGTCCTCGCGCTGGCCGCCGCCATCACGCTCGCCGGCTGCTCGCGCAACGAGGCCGCCACGCCCAAGGCAGGGGCCGCCGCGCCGGAACGGGAAGTCGGCACCGTCACGCTCAAGCACGAGACGCTGGCGCTGAGCACCGAGTTGCCGGGCCGCACCGCAGCCCCGGTCATCGCCGAGATCCGGCCGCAGGTCGGCGGCATCCTCAAGGAGCGGCTGTTCACCGAAGGCTCGCAGGTCAAGGCCGGCCAGGTGCTCTACCAGCTCGACCCGGCCTCGCTGCAGGCGGCCCATGCCAGCGCGCAGGCCAGCGTGCGCAAGGCCGAGTCGGCGCTCGCCACCTCGCGCACCGTGGCGCGCCGCAATGCCGAGCTGGTGAAGATCGACGCCATCAGCCGCCAGGTGTTCGACGAGACGCAGGCCGCCGAGCAGCAGGCCGAGGCCGACCTCGGCGTGGCGCGCGCGGCCGAGCAGACCGCGCGCATCCAGCTCGGCTACACCCGCATCACCTCGCCGATCAGCGGCTGGGCCGAGCTCTCGAGCGTCACGCCGGGCGCGCTGGTCACGGCCAACCAGGCCACCGCGATGACCACGGTGCAGCAGCTCGACCCGATCCACGTGCACGTCACCCAATCGAGCAGCGAGCTGCTGCGGCTCAAGCGCGAGCTCGCCAGCGGCCGGCTGCAGCGCGCCAGCGATGCCGAGGCACGCATCCAGCTGGTGCTCGAGGACGGCAGCAAGTACCCGCACCCCGGGCGCCTGACCTTCAGCGGCGTCACCGTCGATGCCGGCACCGGCAGCGTGACGCTGCGCGCGGTGGTGCCCAACCCCGACCGGCTGCTGATGCCCGGCATGTACGTGCGCGCCGTGCTGCAGGAGGGCGTGAACGCCGCCGCGCTGCTGGTGCCGCAGCAGGCCGTGACGCGCGCGCCCGACGGCAGCGCCTCGGCACTGGTGATCGATGCCGAGAACAAGGTCGCGAAGCGCCCGATCCAGGTCGGCCGCGCGATCGGCACGCGCTGGCAGGTGCTCGACGGCCTCGCACCGGGCGACCGCGTGATGACCGAGGGCTCGCAGCGCGTGAAGGTCGGCGACAAGGTCAAGGTGGTCGACCTCGGTGCACGCGCCGCGGCCGGCCCGGTGGCCGCCGTCGCGCCCGACGCGGCCGATGCCGCCACCGATCCCGTGGCGCGCTGAGGTCGGGCCATGGCGCAGTTCTTCATCGACCGACCCATCTTCGCGTGGGTGCTCTCCATCGTCGTCATGCTCGCGGGCCTGATGGCGATCCGCACCCTGCCGCTCGAGCAGTACCCCGACATCGCGCCGCCGCGCGTGTCGATCAACGCCACCTACACCGGCGCCTCGGCCAAGACGGTCGAGGACTCGGTCACGCAGGTGATCGAGCAGCAGCTCAAGGGGCTGGACAACCTGCTCTACATGCAGTCGACCAGCAACTCCTCGGGCGTGGCCCGGCTGTCGCTGACCTTCAACCCCGGCACCAGCATCGACGTGGCGCAGATGCAGGTGCAGAACAAGCTGCAGCAGGCCATGTCGCGGCTGCCGCAGCAGGTGCAGAGCCGCGGCGTCACCGTCACCAAGGGCGGCAACGACTTCCTGATGATCGTCTCGATGTTCTCGGCCGACGGCAGCGCCTCGGCCGTGGACGTGGGCGACTACATCAGCAGCAACCTGGTCGACGTGATCAGCCGCATCGACGGCGTGGGCGAGGTCCAGACCCTGGGCACCGGCTACGCCATGCGGCTGTGGCTCGACCCCGACAAGCTGCGCAAGTACGCGCTGATGCCCTCGGACGTGAACGCCGCCATCACGGCGCAGAACGCGCAGGTGTCGGCCGGCCAGCTCGGCGCGCTGCCGGCGGCCGCGCAGCAGCAGCTCAACGCCACCATCACGGCGCGCAGCAAGCTGCAGACCGCGGAGCAGTTCGAGAACGTGGTGCTGCGCGTGACGCCCGACGGCGCCGTGGTGCGGCTGAAGGACGTGGCGCGCGTCGAGCTCGGCGCCGAGAACCTCACGGTGCGCTCGCAGCTCGACGGGCGGCCCGGTGCCGGCCTGGGCGTGGTGCTGGCCGACGGCGCCAACGCGGTGCAGGTGGCCGAGGCGGTGAATGCCAAGGTCGAGGAGCTCAAGCCGCTGTTCCCGAACCAGCTGCAGACCTTCGTGAGCTACGACACCACGCCCTTCGTCAGCGCCTCGATCGACGAGGTGGTGAAGGCGCTGCTCGAGGCCATGCTGCTGGTGGTGCTGGTGATGTATGTGTTCCTGCAGAACTTCCGCGCCACGCTGATCCCCGCGATCGCCGTGCCGGTGGTGCTGCTGGGCACCTTCGGCGTGCTGTCGATGGCCGGCTACTCGATCAACACGCTCACCATGTTCGGCATGGTGCTGGCGATCGGCCTGCTGGTGGACGACGCCATCGTGGTGGTCGAGAACGTCGAGCGCGTGATGCACGAGGAAGGGCTCTCGCCCAAGGAGGCCACGCGCAAGTCGATGGCCGAGATCACGCCCGCGCTGGTGGGCATCGCGCTGGTGCTGTCGGCGGTGTTCGTGCCGATGGCCTTCTTCGGCGGCTCCACCGGCGTGATCTACCGCCAGTTCTCGATCACCATCGTCTCGGCGATGGCGCTGTCGGTGTTCGTGGCGCTCACGCTCACGCCCGCGCTGTGCGCCACGCTGCTCAAGCCGGTCGCCAAGGGCGGCCATGCGGCGCCGCGCGCCGGCCTGCTGGGCCGGGTCGACCGCTTCTTCGCGGCCTTCAACCGCGGCTTCGACCGCAATGCCGCGCGCTACGAGGGCGTGGTCGGCGGCATCGTGCGGCGCGGCAAGCGCAGCATCGTGGTCTACCTGCTGATCGCGGGCGTGATGGCGCTGCTCTTCATGCGGCTGCCGACCTCCTTCCTGCCCGACGAGGACCAGGCCTTCCTGCAGGTGCAGGTGACCCTGCCGCCGGGCGCCTCGAACGCGCGGCTGCAGCCCGTGACCGAGCAGGTGCAGCAGTACTTCGCCAAGCAGCCCGAGGTGCTGAGCGTGAACATCCTCACCGGCCAGAACGGCGACCAGAGCTCGGCGCGCGCCTTCGTCAAGCTCAAGGACTGGGCCGAGCGCACCGGCAAGGGCCAGTCGGCCGCCGAGCTCGCGCGGCGCGCCAACAAGGACCTGTCGACGGTGCGCGACGCGCGCGTCTTCGTGCTGCTGCCGCCGGCCGTGCGCGGCCTGGGCGCCAACGCCGGCTTCAACTTCCACCTGAAGGACATCAACGGCCTGGGCCACGACGCGCTGGTGAAGGCACGCGACCAGGCCATCGACCTGCTGAGCCGCCGGCCCGAGGTGATGAACGTGCGCAGCAACAACCTCGACGACACGCCCGAGTTCGCGGTCGACATCGACGACGCACGCGCCGGCGCGCTGAGCCTGGCCACCGCCGACATCGACAGCACGCTGTCGAGCGCCATGGGCGGCACCTACATCAACGACTTCCTCGACAAGGGCCGCGTGAAGCGCGTCTACATGCAGGGCGACACCGACTTCCGCATGCTGCCCTCGGACATCGACCGCTGGAGCGTGCGCAACGGCCTGGGCCAGATGGTCTCGTTCCCGGCCTTCTCGAGCTCGCGCTGGAGCTACGGCTCGCCGCAGCTGCAGCGCTACAACGGCAGCCCGAGCTACGAGTTCGTGGGCGACGCCGCGCCGGGCGTGAGCTCGGGCGACGCGATGGCCGCGGTCGAGGAGGTGATGAAGCAGATGCCGCCGGGCATCGGCTACGAATGGACCGGCGCCTCGTTCCAGGAACGGCTGTCGGGCGCTCAGGCGCCGCTGCTCTACGCGATCTCGATCCTGTTCGTGTTCCTGTGCCTCGCCGCGCTCTACGAGAGCTGGTCGGTGCCGTTCTCGGTGATCCTGGTGGTGCCGCTGGGCATCGTGGGCGCGCTGCTGTTCACCAGCCTGCGCGGCCTGAGCAACGACGTGTACTTCCAGGTCGGCCTGCTGACCACCGTGGGGCTGTCGTCGAAGAACGCGATTTTGATCGTGGAGTTCGCCAAGCAGCTGCAGGAACAGGGCAGGAGCGTGCTCGACGCCACGCTGCAGGCGGTGCGCCTGCGGCTGCGCCCGATCCTCATGACCTCGCTGGCCTTCGGCTTCGGCGTGCTGCCGCTGGCCATCGGCACCGGCGCCGGCGCGGGTGGCCGGCAGTCGATCGGCACCGCGGTGCTCGGCGGCATGGTGGTGGGCACCGCGCTCGGCATCTTCTTCGTGCCGCTGTTCTTCGCGCTGATCCGCGGCTGGCTCGCGGGGCGGCGCAAGGCCGTGCCGAAGGACGAGCCTCTCGCGCCCGCGCAGACCGCCGAGCAAGGAGGCCACTGATGCAACGCGCCCTCCCCTTGCGTTCGCTGACGCTCGTCGCCGCGGCCGTGCTCGCGGGCTGCGTCAACCTCGCGCCCGACTACCAGGCGCCCGCACTGCCGGTGCCGGCGACCCTGCCCTCAGCCAATGTCGAAGCCGCCACGCCGCTCGACGCGGGCTGGCGCGACTTCTTCGTCGAGCCGAAGCTGCGCGGCACCATCGAGCTCGCGCTCGCCAACAACCGCGACCTGCGCGTGGCCGCGCTCAACATCGAGCGCGCGCGTGCCCAGTACGGCATCGCGCGCGCCGGCCTCTTTCCCACCATCGACGCCGGCGCCGGCGGCAGCCGCTCGCGCACGCCGGGCAGTCTCTCGACCGGCGGCGAGCCGCGCTACGCCACCCAGTACAGCGCCGACCTCGGCCTCACGAGCTACGAGATCGACCTGTTCGGCCGCGTGCGCAACCTCAGCGAGGCAGCGCTGCAGAGCTTCTTCCAGACCGAGGCCACGCAGCGCGGCACGCAGATCAGCCTGGTGGCCGCGGTCGCCACCGCCTGGCTGCAGCTCGCGGCCGACGAGCAGCGGCTGCAACTCGCGCGCCACACGCTCGAGAGCCAGCGCCGTTCCTTCGACCTGATCCAGCGCGGCC